>DAOMFB010000057.1:0-10871 GCA_035429585.1 Thermoanaerobaculia bacterium | reverse complement strand
GTGACGCGCACGGGTGCTGGCGCCTCCCAGTGGGCCGACACGACCACCACGGCCCGCGGGCGGGGCCGGCTCCCCCCGAGCTCCTCCAGCGTCGCGCCCCAGGCGCTCCGGCGGAGCGCCTCGTCGGGCGACCCGTGCGATACGAAGAGGGCGGAGGGCCTCAGCGCCCCGACCCGACCGGCGTCTTGAACCCCGCGAGCGCCTCCTGCTCGTCGTCGTAGACGTGGAAGACGGGGAGGAGCTGGGCGAGGTGGAGGCTCCGCTTGATCCGGTCGTGGAGGTTCAGGAGCTTCAGGTCCGCGTCGAACTTCCGGCAGACCCGAAGGCTCTGGACGAGCTCGCCGACGCCCGAGCTGTCGATCGACGTTACCTTCGAGCAGTTGAGGAGGATCTTCCGCCACCCCTCCGCGAGGAGCTCGTTGACGACCCCGCGGAGGATCTCGTCGCCGAGGCCTCCGTGGAGCTGCCCCTTCAGGTCGGCGATCACCACGTCCTCTGACTTCCGGACGGTGACGTGCATGGCCCGACCATCCTAGCGCTCCCGCGGCCCGAGCGCACGCCCTTCGGAGGCCGCCTTTACGGCGCCCCGCTCCGCCCCCACAATAGCGGCCGCGTGACGACCCCGGAGCTCCCTCTCCGCGACGGCCTCTGCGCCGCGCGGGAGAACCGCGCCGACGCCCCGGAGGCCCGGCGGGCCTTCGCCCGCCTCGCCGCGGACTTCGGCACCCCGCTCTACGTCTACGACCGCCGCGAGATCGAGGAGCGCGCCGACGCCCTCGTCGCCGCCTTCGCCGCGCGCTTCCCGCGCCTGAAGGTCCACTACGCCGTCAAGGCCAACACGAACGTCGCCCTCATCCGGCTCCTCCACGCGCGGGGCCTCGGGGCCGAGGTCGTCTCCGCCGGCGAGATCTTCCTCGCGCGCACGGCGGGCGTCCCCCCCTCGGAGATCCTCTTCACCTCGTCGTCGAAGGGGCCCGGGGAGATCGCGGAGTCGGTGGCGAGCGGCATCCTCCTGAACGCCGACTCCCCAGACGAGCTGGAGCAGATCTCGGCCGAGGCGGCGCGGCAGGGGAAGACGGCCTCCCTCTCCTTCCGCGTCAACCCGGGCGTCGACCCCGACACCCTCCACAAGATCAACACGGGGATCTCGGAGTCGAAGTTCGGCGTCCACCTCGAAGGGGGACTCGCCCTCGAGGCGTACCGCCGCGCCACGCAGCTGCCGGGCCTCCGGATCGCGGGCCTGCACGCCCACGTCGGCTCCCAGATCGTCGAGCCGGACGGCCACGTCGAGACGCTGCGCCGCCTCCTCGCCTTCGCGGCGGAGCTCAGGGCGACGCTCGGGATCGTCCTCGACTTCGTCGACGTCGGGGGCGGCATCGGCATCCCCTACCAGGACGGCCAGAGCGTCATGTCCCCCGCCCGGCTCGCGTCGGCGCTGGCGCCGGTCTGGGCCGAGGGGATCCGGGCGCTCGGCTACGAGCCGCAGCTCTGGACCGAGCCGGGGCGGTGGTTCGTCGGCCCCGCCGGCTACCTCCTCGCCCGGGTCAACTCCGTCAAGCGGACGCCGGTGAGAACGTTTCTCAACATCGACGCCGGCTTCAACACCCTGATGCGCCCGTCGATGTACGGCGCCTACCACCGCGTCCGGGTCGTCGGGCGGGCCGGAAACGACGAGACGGTCGACGTCGCCGGCGACGTCTGCGAGACCGGCGACCTCCTCGCCGAGGGGCGGTCCCTCCCCCGCGCCGGGGCGGGAGACCTGGTCGTCTTCCTCGACGCCGGCGCCTACGGCTTCACCATGACCAGCGAGTACAACGCCCGGCCGCTTCCCGCCGAGGTCCTCGTCGACGGCGACGAGGCGACCCTGATCCGCCGCCGCGGCACGCTCGACGACCTCCTTCGCAGCCAGATCGTCCCCGGGAGGACACGATGAAAGACGCCCGCCTCGCGCTCCTTCTCGCCGCCGCCCTCGCCGCCGCCGCCTGCAGCTCGTCGACGGGCGAGTTCGAGCCGATCGTCCTCGACCTTTCGAAGAAGAGCGGCGAGACGGCCGCCACGACCGCGCCGCCCGCCATGCCGGACGCGGGGACCGGCATGGGAGCCTCCGTGGCGGGCGACACGGCGCCGAAGAAGCCCGCGCCGAAGGGCGCGCCGGCGGCGCCGGCCGCGGCCCCCCTTCCGGCCGACCTGAAGGGGATGTCGCTCGAGGAGCGGGTCGGGCAGCTCTTCGCCGTGGCGGGCCACGGCATCTTCCTGAACGACGAGGCGCCGGCGCTGAAGGAGCTCGTCCGGCAGGTGACCGAGAACCGGGTCGGCGGGATCGTCTGGTTCCGCTCGAACGTCTACGAGACGGCCCTCCTGAACGCGAAGCTCCAGCGCCTCGCGAAGGTGCCGCTCCTCGTCTCGGCCGACCTCGAGGCCGGCGCCGGGATGCGCTTCGACGACGTGACCTTCGGGCCGTGGGCGATGGCCGTGGCGGCGACGGGCGACCCCTCGCTCGAGACGCGCCGCTCCCTCGCGACGGCGACGGCGGCGCGCGCCCTCGGCGTCCACCAGGTCTTCGCTCCCGTGGCGGACGTGAACGTCAACCCCGACAACCCGGTCATCAACGTCCGCAGCTACGGCGAGGACCCGGCGGACGTCTCCCGCTTCGTGGCCGCGGCGGTCAAGGGCCTCCAGGACGGGGGCGTCCTGGCGACGCTGAAGCACTTCCCCGGGCACGGCGACACGTCCGTCGACTCGCACCGCGCCCTCCCGGTCCTGGCGGTCGGGCGGGACCGCCTCGACGCCGTCGAGCTTCCCCCCTTCAAGGCGGGGCTCGCGGCGGGCGCCCGCTCGGTCATGGTGGCCCACGTGGCCCTTCCGGCCATCGACCCGGCCCCGGCGCCGCCTTTCCGCGAGGCGGCGAAGGGCGGGGCCGACGCCCCGACGCCCGCCGAGGTCCCCGCGCAGGCGACCGTCCCGGCCAGCCTGTCGGCTCCGGTGGTGACCGGCCTCCTCCGCGGCCAGCTCGGCTTCGGCGGGCTCGTCGTGACCGATGCCCTGCGGATGAACGGCGTCGCGTCGTACTACGACCCGGGGGAGGCGGCGATCCTCGCCCTGCTCGCGGGCGTCGACATGGTGCTCCTCCCCGGCGACGCCGACGCGGCGGTGAAGGCCGTTCTCGCCGCCGTGAAGTCGGGCCGGCTTCCCGAGGCGCGGATCAACCAGGCGGCCGGCCGCGTCCTGGCCGAGAAGAAGCGCCTCGGCCTCGCGGAGAAGGCGGGACCCGAGATGGCCGCCATCCCGAAGGTGGTCGGCTCCCCCGAGAGCGACGCCGTGGAGGAGGAGATCGCCCGCCGCTCCCTCACGCTCGTCCGCGAGACCGCGGGGACGCTCCCCTTCCGGAAGGAGGCGAAGCTCCTCTCCCTCGTCGTGGCCGACGAGGCGACGCTGAACGGCCCCGCGGGGTCGCTCACGGCCGAGCTGAAGGCGCGCGTGCCGTCCGTCCGGACGCTCCGCCTCGACCCGCGCTCCACGCCGGACGAGGTGCGGGCCGCCGTCGACGCGGCGAAGCAGGCGGACGCCGTCCTCGTCTCGCTCTTCGTCCGGGCCCGCTCCGGGCAGGGGCCGGTCACCGTCCCCGAGAGCGCGAAGAGCGCGGTGCCGCAGCTCCTCGCGCTCGGCAAGCCCGTCGCCGCCGTGGCCTTCGGCAGCCCCTACCTCCTGCGCGACTTCCCCGACCTGCCGACCTGGATCTGCGCCTGGGGATCGCAGGACGTCATGCAGAAGGCCGCGGCGAAGGCGCTGTTCGGCGAGGCGGCGTTCGAGGGGAAGCTCCCCGTTTCGATCCCCGGCCTCGCCCGGCGCGGCGACGGGATCGCGAAGGCCGCCCTCCCGTCGAAGTGAGCCCGGGCGGCGCCGCCCGCCGCCCGCCGGTATCGATGAGACTTCGTCGCGTCTAGAATCGGCGGCAGGTGCCGATCACTCCGGGCGGCCGTCTGGGTCCCTACGAGATCCTGGCGCCTCTGGGCGCCGGAGGAATGGGCGAGGTCTGGCACGCGCGGGACACGCGCCTCGACCGCGAGGTCGCCCTCAAGGTCGTCCCGGAGGAGGTCCTCGCCGACGCCGACCGGCGGGAGCGCTTCGCGCGGGAGGCGCGCCTCCTCGCGGCCCTCAATCACCCCGCCATCGCGGCGATCTACGCCTTCGAGGAGGTCCCCGGACCGCCCGCGCGGCACGTCCTCGCCATGGAGCTTCTCCGCGGCGAGACGCTGCGCGAGGCCCTTCGCCGGGGGCCTCTGCCGGAGTCGCGCGTGAGGGAGCTCGGCGCCGCGGTGGCCGACGGCCTGGCGGCCGCGCACGGACGGGGGATCGTCCACCGCGACCTGAAACCGGAGAACCTCTTCCTCCCCTCCGACGCTCTCGTGAAGATCCTCGACTTCGGCCTCGCCAAGCGCGAGGCGGACGCGGCGGGGGGTGACCCCGAGGCGCCGACGGCCGCGAGGACCGAAGCCGGGGTCGTCCTCGGGACCTCCGGCTACATGTCGCCCGAGCAGATCTCCGGGGCCCCGGCCGGTCCGCGGAGCGACCTCTTCGCCCTCGGCTGCGTCCTCTACGAGATGCTGTCGGGGCGGCGCGCGTTCGCGCGCGACACGCTCCCCGAGACGTTCGCGGCCATCCTCCGCGACGCGCCCGAGCCGCTCGGAAAGGGAACCTCCCCCGCCCTCGCGCGCATCGTCGGGCGCTGCCTCGAGAAGAGGCCCGAGGCGAGGTTCCCCTCGGCCCGCGACCTCGCGTCAGCGCTCCGGGAGACGTCCTCCCTTCCGGGGTCGGCTCCGGAGCCGGCGCGCGTCGCGCGCCCCACCCGAACCGTCGCCGCGGGCGCCCTGGCGCTCCTCGCCGTCGTCGCCCTCGGGGTCGCCGCCGTCCGGCTCCTCCGGCCGCCCCAGGGCTCCGTCCGCTCCGGCCCGATCCGCTCGCTCGCCGTCCTCCCCTTCGAGAACCTCTCGACCGACCCGACGCAGGCCTCGCTCGCCGACGCGATGACGGAGTCCCTCACGACGAACCTCGGGCGCGCGTCGGCCCTCCGGGTCACGTCCCGCGCCGCCGTCGTCGGCTTCGCCTCCTCGAAGAATCCCGCGACGAAGATCGCCGCCGCGCTCGGCGTCGACGCCCTCGTGACGGGCTCGGTCCAGAAGTCCGGGGACTCGCTGCGCGTGAACGTCCAGGTCGTGGAGGGCTCCGGGGGCAAGCAGCTCTGGTCGGGCCCGTTCGCCCAGACGGGCGGGAGCCTCTTCGCCCTCCAGGACCGCGTCTCGCGGGCGATCCTCGACGCCCTCCACGTCTCGCTGACGCCCGCCGAGGACCGGAGCCTCCGGAGCGTTCCGACGTCGAACCTGGCCGCCTACGAGCACTACGTGCGCGGCCGCCTCAAGGTCCGGCGGGAGAACCCCGAGGACAACTCGTCCGCCATCGAGGAGTGGTCGAAGGCCGCGCCCCTCGCCGAGCTCGCGCACGCCTGCGGGATCAGGGTCTTCTACTTCGCGCCGCAGGACCGCGCCACCGCCGACAAGGCGACGATCGAGCTCGAGACGGCGCTGGGGCTGGACCCGGACCTCGGACTGGCCCATTACGCCCGCGGCCTTCTCCTCTGGACGCCGGCCAACCGGTTCCCGCACGAGCAGGCGATCCGGGCTTACCAGCGCGCCGTCGCGCTCGACCCGAACCATGACGACGCGCACCAGCAGCTCGGCATCGTCGAGATGCACGTCGGCCTCCTCGACGAGGCCTCGGTGGAGTTCGACGCGGCGCTCCGGATCGACCCCACGAACTCGCTCGCCCGCCTCCGGACGGGCATCGTCCGGAACTACGCGCTCCGGTTCGAGGAGGGGGTGAAGATCCTCCGGGGGTTCCCCCGCGAGTTCAACCCGGGCCTCTGGGCGAACAACCTCGCGTGGGCCGAGCTCCACCTCGGCGCCCGCGACGACGCGGCGGAGGCCCTCGCCGAGTTCCGCCGGACCGGGGACAAGGACCGCGGAGGGATCGTCGCGAGCGTCGAGGCGATCGCCGCCGCCCTCGCCGGCGACGCGGCCGCGACGGAGCGGCTCTCGGCGGAGGCCGTCGCGAACGGCAAGGGGTTCGGCCACTTCCACCACACCGCCTACAACCTGGCGAACGCCTGGGCCCTGCTCGGCCGGACGCCGCAGGCGCTGGCCTTCCTCCGCGAGGCGGCGGAGACCGGCTTCCCCTGCTACCCCCTCTTCGAGAAGGACCCTTTCCTCGACCGGCTCCGTAACGATCCCGGCTTCCGGACGTTCCTCGAGGCGCAGCGGAGCGACTGGGAGGGGCGCCGGAAGCTGGTCGCGACGCGCTGACGCCGTGACGCGCCGCGTCTCGCCTCCGGCCCGGGCGGCGAGGTAGGATCCGCGGATGGAGAAGCTCCTCGATGCGAAGGCGCCGCTCTGGCGAACGCGTGAGATTCTCCGTTCGAGCGGGGACTGACGTGAAGCGGTCCCGCCCCGCCCCGCAGGGTCTCTACGACCCTCTGAACGAACACGACGCGTGCGGGTTCGGCTTCGTCGCCGACCTGAACGCCCGCCCCTCGCACGACATCATCCGGAAGGCCCTCCGGATCCTCTCGAATCTCGAGCACCGGGGAGCCGTCGGGAGCGAGAAGAACACGGGCGACGGGGCGGGGCTCCTGACCCAGGTCCCTCACTCGTTCCTCGCGGCGAAGTGCAAGGGGCTCGGCGTGACCCTGCCGCAGCAGGGGGCGTACGGCGTCGGGATGGTCTTCCTCCCCACAGACGCCCCGAGCCGGCAGTTCTGCGAGCACCGCTTCGAGGAGATCGCCCGCGAGGAAGGTCTTGCGGTCCTCGGCTGGCGCGACGTCCCGACCGACGACGCGACGCTCGGCCCCACGGCGCGCGCGAGCCGGCCGGTCATCCGCCAGCTCTTCGTCGTTCCGTCCGCCGGCTCCGGCGTCCAGCCCTCGACCGACGCCTTCGAGCGGAAGCTCTACGTCGTCCGGCGCCTCGTCGAGAAGGCGGTCGGCCGGTCGGCCGTCCCGGGGCGGGACGACTTCTACGTCTCGTCCCTCTCTCACCGGACGATCGTCTACAAGGGGATGCTGAACGCCGACCAGCTCGGGGCGTTCTATCCGGACCTGGGCGACGAGCATCTCGCCGCCTCGCTCGCGATGGTCCACTCGCGCTTCTCGACGAACACCTTCCCGAGCTGGTCGCGGGCCCACCCGTACCGCTACATCTCGCACAACGGCGAGATCAACACGCTCCGCGGGAACGTCAACTGGATGCAGGCGCGGCAGCGGATGTTCGAGTCGCGCGTCTTCGGCGACGACCTGAAGAAGGTCCTCCCCGTCGTCGACCTCGAGGGGTCCGACTCGGCGATGTTCGACAACGTCCTCGAGCTCCTGGTCCTCGCGGGGCGGTCGCTCCCCCACGCGCTCGCCATGATGATCCCCGAGCCGTGGAGCAAGCACGAGTCGATGTCTCCGGAGCTGAAGGCGTTCTACGAGTTCCACTCCTGCTTCATGGAGCCGTGGGACGGCCCGGCCTCGATCGCCTTCACCGACGGGACGCGGATCGGCGCCATCCTGGACCGCAACGGCCTCCGCCCCTCGCGCTGGCTCCTCACGAAGGACGGCCTCGTCGTCATGGCCTCGGAGTCGGGCGTCCTCGACTTCCCGCCGGAGAAGGTCGTCCAGAAGGGGCGCGTGCGGCCGGGGCGGATCTTCCTCGTCGACCTCGAGGAGCGGCGCATCGTCCCCGACCGCGAGATCAAGGACGGCCTCGCGAAGGCCGCCCCGTACGCCCTCTGGCTCGAGGAGCACCTCGTCCGGCTGCGCGACCTTCCCGAGCCCCCGGCGGTCATCGAGCCCGACCACGAGACCGTCCTGCGCCGGCAGGAGACCTTCGGCTACACGCTGGAGGACGTCCGGATGGTCATCGACCCGATGGCGGGGTCGGGGACCGAGCCGATCGGCTCGATGGGAACGGACGTCCCCCTGGCGGTCCTCTCGGAGGAGCCGCAGCTCCTCTACGACTACTTCAAGCAGCTCTTCGCGCAGGTGACGAACCCGCCGGTCGACGCCGACCGCGAGACGATCGTCATGGCCGTGGACACGGCGATCGGCCCGGAGGAGAACCTCCTCGAGCCGAGTCCCCGCGCGGCCCTCCACTTCGAGCTGGGGACGCCGGTCCTCCTGAACGCCGAGCTCGAGAAGATCCGCCAGCTCGACGGAAAGGAAGGGGCTGGAGCTTCGAAGGGCTTCCGGGCGATCACCCTCCCGATGCTCTACAAGGTGCACGACGGCGGAAAGGGCCTCCGCAAGGCCATCGAGGACCTCCGCCGCCGGTCGAGCGAGGCGATTGCCGAGGGGCACAACATCCTCATCCTCTCGGACCGGGGCCACGACGAGACCGACGCCCCGATCCCGGCGCTGCTGGCCCAGGCGGCCGTGCAGCACCACCTGCTGCGCGAGGGGTCGCGGACCCGCGTCGGGCTCGTCCTCGAGACGGGCGAGCCGCGCGAGGTCCACCACTTCTGCCTCCTGATCGGCTACGGCGCCAGCGCCATCAACCCCTACCTCGCCTTCGAGACGATCCACGACCAGGTCCGGCAGGGGATCCTCACCGGCAGCGCGGGGGACGCCGAGAAGCGGTACGTCAAGGCGGTGAGCAAGGGGCTGGTGAAGGTGATCTCCAAGATGGGGATCTCCACCGTCCAGAGCTACCACGGGGCTCAGGTGTTCGAGGCGCTGGGGCTCTCGCAGGACTTCGTCGACGAGTACTTCACCGGGACGCCGACGCGGATCGGCGGGGTCGGCATCGACGCCATCGCCCGCGAGGTGCGCCTGCGGCACGAGTGGGCCTACCCGAACCGCCCCGTCTTCCACACGACCCTCGGCACCGGCGGCCGGTACCACTACCGGCGCGACGGCGAGGAGCACCTGAACACCCCCGAGACGATCCACTTCCTCCAGACCGCCTGCCGGACCGGGGACTACCGGCTCTTCAAGAAGTACAGCGAGCTGGTCGACCGGCATGGGAAGCACCCCGTCACGCTGCGCGGCCTGATGGACTTCCGCCCGCTGGCCAAGCCCGTCCCGCTCTCCGAGGTGGAGCCGGTCGGGTCGATCCTCGCGCGGTTCAAGACGGGGGCGATGTCGTACGGCTCCATCAGCCGGGAAGCCCACGAAGCCCTGGCGATCGCCATGAACCGGATCGGCGGGAAGAGCAACACCGGCGAGGGAGGCGAGGACCCGTCCCGGTACGAGCCCCTCGCGAACGGCGACACGAGGAACAGCGCCATCAAGCAGGTCGCGTCCGGCCGGTTCGGGGTCACGAGCCAGTACCTCGTGAAGGCGCGCGAGATCCAGATCAAGATGGCCCAGGGGGCCAAGCCCGGCGAGGGAGGGCAGCTCCCGGGGCACAAGGTCTACCCCTGGATCGCAAAGGTGCGGCACGCGACGCCCGGCGTCGGCCTCATCTCGCCGCCGCCGCACCACGATATCTATTCCATCGAAGACCTGGCCCAGCTCATCTACGACCTGAAGAACGCGAACCCCGACGCCCGGATCAGCGTGAAGCTGGTGGCCGAGGCGGGGGTCGGGACGATCGCGGCGGGGGTGGCCAAAGCCCACGCGGACGTCATCCTGATCAGCGGGCACGACGGCGGCACGGGGGCCGCGCCGCTGACGAGCATCCACCACGCCGGGATCCCGTGGGAGCTGGGGCTCTCCGAGGCGCACCAGGTGCTCGTCCTGAACAACCTCCGGAGCCGCGTCGTCCTCGAGACCGACGGGCAGATCAAGACGGGGCGCGACGTCGTCATCGCGGCGCTGCTCGGCGCCGAGGAGTTCGGCTTCGCCACCTCGGCCCTCCTCGCCCTCGGCTGCATCATGATGCGGGCCTGCCACCTGAACACCTGCCCCGTCGGGGTCGCCACGCAGGACCCGAAGCTGCGCGCCCGGTTCAAGGGGGACCCGGAGCACGTCGTCAACTTCATGACCTTCGTCGCGACGGAAGTCCGCGAGCTGATGGCGCACCTCGGCTACCAGTCGTTCGAGAAGATGGTGGGGCGGAGCGAGCGGATCGAGATGCGCCGCGCCGTCGACCACTGGAAGGCCCGAAACCTCGACTTCTCGCGCATCCTCTTCAAGCCGACCGTCCCGAAGGACGTCAAGCGCACCTTCTCCCTGCCGCAGGAGCACGGCCTCGAGGAGGCGCTCGACCGGACGACGCTGATCTCCCTCTGCCGACCGGCGCTCGAGAACCGGACGCCGGTCTCGGCCACCCTCCCGATCCAGAACGGCAACCGCGCCGTCGGGACGATGCTGGGGAGCGAGGTGACGAAGCGGTGGGGCATCGAGGGCCTGCCCGAGGAGACGATCAAGCTCCGCTTCCAGGGCTCGGCCGGGCAGAGCTTCGGCGCCTTCATCCCGCGCGGGATGACGCTCCTCCTCGAAGGGGACGCGAACGACTACGTCGGCAAGGGGATCTCGGGCGGGAAGATCGTCGTCGTCCCGCCGGCGGGCAGTACTTTCATCCCCGAAGAGAACGTCATCATCGGCAACGTCGCCTTCTACGGCGGAACGGCCGGTGAAGCGTACGTCCGGGGCGTCGCGGGCGAGCGCTTCTGTGTTCGGAACAGCGGCGTGACGGCCGTCGTGGAGGCCATCGGCGACCACGGCTGCGAGTACATGACGGGGGGACAGGTCGTCGTGCTCGGGAGGACCGGACGGAACTTCGGAGCGGGCATGTCGGGCGGCGTGGCGTGGGTGCTGGACGTCGACGGCAACTTCGCGATGCGCTGCAACATGGAGCTGGTCTCCATCGGCCCCGTCACCGATTCCACGGCCGAGGGGA
>DAOMFB010000056.1:0-10893 GCA_035429585.1 Thermoanaerobaculia bacterium | reverse complement strand
CCGAGAGGAGCGCGCCCCGCGACGAGGACCATTCGCCGACGTCGCCGGTCGCGGTGCGGACGCCGGCGACGGCGTCGACGAACGGCGCCACGACCGACTGGAGCCACCGCTCGCCGACGGTCTCCCCCGTGGGGCGGCGCACCTGCAGCGAGAGCGCCACGAGGCAGGCCGACAGGAGGATCGCCAGGAGGATCTCGGGCCGGCGGCTGGTGAGCGGGGGCGTGGACATCCGGCGCGGGCCCTCAGTCGATCGAGATCTTGCGGAGGAGGTCGACGTCGGCCAGCATCGCCCCGGTCCCCAGGGCGACGGACGAGAGCGGCTCCTCGGCGAGGGAGATGGGGAGGCCCGTCTCCTCGCGGAGCCGCTTGTCGAGGTTCTTCAGCATCGAGCCGCCCCCCGTCAGGACGATCCCCTTGTCCATGATGTCGGCCGAGAGCTCGGGCGGCGTCCGCTCCAGGGCGACGCGGACCGCGTCCACGATGATCCCGACGGTCTCGGCGAGGGCCTCGCGCACCTCGGCGTCGGTCAGCGTGAGCGTCTTGGGGACGCCCTCGACGAGGTCGCTCCCCTTGATCTCCATCGTGAGGGGCTCGTCGAGCGGGTAGGCGGATCCGATCTCGATCTTGATCTGCTCGGCGGTCCGCTCGCCGACGAGGAGGTTGTACTTCCGCTTGATGTACTGGATGATCGCCTCGTCCATCTCGTTCGAGGCGACGCGCACCGACTTCGAGTAGACGATGCCGGCGAGCGAGATGACGGCCACGTCGGTCGTCCCGCCGCCGATGTCCACGATCATGTTCCCGGTCGGCTCGGTGATCGGCAGGCCGGAACCGATCGCCGCGGCCATCGCCTGCTCGATGATGAAGACCTCGCTCGCCCCCGCCTGGAGCGCCGAGTCCTTCACGGCGCGCTTCTCGACCTGGGTGATGTCCGACGGGACGGAGATGACGATCTTCGGCCGGACGAAGAGCGAGCGACCGTGCGCCTTCTTGATGAAGTAATCGAGCATCCGCTCGGTGACCTCGAAGTCGGCGATGACACCGTCCTTCATCGGCCGGATGGCGACGATGTTCCCCGGCGTCCGCCCGAGCATCTCCTTGGCGGCGCTCCCGACGGCCTCGACCTTGTTGGTGATCTTGTTGACGGCCACGATCGAGGGCTCGCGGACGACGATGCCGCGCCCCTCGGCGAAGACGAGCGTGTTGGCCGTCCCCAGGTCGATGGCGAGGTCGTTGGAGAAGATCGAGAAGAACGAACGGAAGGCCAAGGAGGTTCCTTTCCCGCGCCGGTCAGTCCTGGACCAGGACGCTTTCCTTCTTCAGCGTCTCGAGGCCCGCGGCGTTGACCGCGCGGATCGTGATGACTTTGAGGCCCGAGCCGCCGACCGTGATGACTTTCCGGAAGACGCCCGTGGCGTCGACGTCGGCGGACTCGCCGGCCACGGTGACGGTGGCGCCGGGCTCGGTCTTTCCGGAGACGATGACCGTGTTGCCGATGACCTGCGGGCGATAGACGACGAGGTCGGGCGGGACGCCCGTCTTCTCCACGGTCGTGTCGGGCGGGACGACCTTGAAGCGCCGGGGCACGGACCAGCCCGAGGCGAGCTCCTTCGGGTCGCGCCGGACGGTCTGGACCCGCCAGAAGTAGAGCCCCGTCTCGTTCACGCGCATCCGGGCCTCGGTCCGGGGCCTGGCGAACTCGGTCGTCGCCCCGAAGAGCGAGTCGGGGACGAAGAGCCGGCTGCGCGCGATCTGGAGCTGATAGGCGGAGGCGTCCTTCACGGCGGACCACCGGAGGACGACCTCCTTGCGGCCGAGCTCGAAGACGGCGTTGTCCTCGGGCTCGAGGAGCCCCGTCGGCTCGGGCAGGCGCTGCTTCTCGCTGATCGTCCCGCGCTCCCGGGAAGCTTCCGCGCGCTCGCGCTCGCCGAGGGTCACGCTCCTCCCGGCGGTGGTGGAGAGCTTCGCCTCGCCGCGGAAGGTGCTGACGCCGGTCCGGACGGCGTCCGTGTCGACCGACACGTTGGAGTTCTGCCGGATCTCGACCTGGGCGGCGTCGGTCGTGAGCACCGACCGCCCGCTCTCGCCCGTGTCGAGCTCGACGTTCCCGACGACCGCCTTGGCGCCGGAGGTCCGCTCGCCGTCCGCGGTGGAGCCCGAGCGGTGCACCTCGAAGAGGGTCTCGGGCCGGATCCGGTAGAGCGTGCCGTTTCCCGCCATCACCTCGGCGGTTCCGCTCGCCCCCGTCTTGATGAAGTCGCCCTCGCGCAGCGTCGCGCCCCGCGCGAGCGTCTCCCACTTCGTCGTCCCGGCGCGCTGGAGCTCGGCTTTCCCCGCGACCTCGATGACGCTCGCGTCGCCCTTCTCCGCGCTCCGTCCGGAGAGGACGCTGCGGGCGATCTGCTGCGCCGCGACGGCCTGCGTCCGGGCGCGCTCCGCCTCGCGGCCCGCGAGGAGCTTCTGGGCGTCCTGGATCAGCCCGCCGATGCGGGCGATCTCCTCGCCGTAGCGGTCGGCGTCGCGCAGCGCCCGCACCTCCGCGAGGCGCTCCTCGGCGCGGAGGATCTCCTCGCGGGCGCGCCCGGCGACGGTCACGTCTTCACGGGTGACGTACCAGATGCCGGCCACGACGAGGGCGGCCACGCCGACAAAGCCCGCGATCACGCGGTAGACGTTCCGCCTCGAGATGTAATACCAGTCGAGGCGGGACTCGAGGTCGTCGCCGATCTTCTTCGCCATAACACCCGCCGCCAGAAAGGCTTGCGCGGAAATCACATTCTAGCGTATCGTCCCGCCTTCGCTGGACGGCCGCGGCCGCGCTCGAACGCCGCATCGTTCCCGGAGTCACCATGCTCACGACCCTCCGCCAGAACTTTCACAACCTCAAATGGATCCTCTGGGCGGTCATCGCCGTCTTCGTCCTCTTCGTCTTCGTCGACTGGGGGATGGGGTCGGCCGGCCGCGGCGGCGACCCGACGTGGGCCGCCCGGATGGGGAGCACCACGATTCCCGTGGCCGAGTTCCAGCGCGAGTACCGCGACGCGGAGGACCGCTACCGGCAGCTCTACGGCAAGAACTTCAGCCCCGAGCTCCTGAAGATGATGAACCTTCCCGATCAGGTCCTGAACGGCCTGATCGACCGGCGCATCCTGAGGGAGGAGGCGGACCGGCTGAAGCTGCAGGTCACGGACGCGGAGCTGACCGCGAAGATCCTCGGCTTCAAGGACGGCCAGGGGCGGCCCCTTTTCGTGCGCGACGGCGTCTTCGTGGGCGAGGCGGCCTACAAGCGGATGCTCGCGTCGATCGGGCGGACCCCCGAGGCCTTCGAGGCCGAGACGCGGGACCAGGTCCTTCTCGAGAAGCTGAACCGCTTCTACACCGACTCGGTGTTCATCGGCGACGCCGACGTCGAGGAGGACTTCGCCTCCCGCAACGTGAAGGCGCGGATCGAGTACGTCCTGCTGCCGCCTCCGCCCGCCGTTCCGGGGGGGGTGACGGAGGCCGAGGCGGAGGCGTCCTTCAAGGCGAACCCCGGCGCCTACCTCCAGGGGGAGAAGCGCAAGGCGAAGTACCTCCTCGTCGACTCCTCGAAGATCCGCGCCGGCATCCAGGTGTCGGACGCCGACATCCAGAAGGAGTACAACGCGAACGCCGAGACGTACCGGAAGGGCGAGGAGGTGAAGGCGCGGCACATCCTCTACCGCGCCGACGCCGCCACGGACGCCGCGGCGCGGGCGAAGGCCGAGGCCGCCGTGAAGAAGCTGAAGGCGGGCGCCGACTTCGCCACGCTCGCGCGGGCCGAGTCGGACGACCCCGGCTCGAAGGCGAACGGCGGCGAGCTGCCCGCCTTCGGCCGCGGCCAGATGGTGAAGGAGTTCGAGGACGCCGCCTTCGCCGCGGCGCCGGGACAGATCGTCGGCCCCGTGAAGTCGGCCTTCGGCTGGCACGTGATCCTCGTCGAGGAGAAGACGCCGCCGCGCGTCCAGCCGCTCTTCGAGGTCGCCCCGGCGATCCGCGCCCGGCTCCAGGAGACCCGCGCCGCCGAGGAGGCGCGGCGCCAGGCGCGCGACCTGTCGGACCGGATCGCCAAGATCGGCAAGCCGTCCGACGACGACCTCCGGAAGCTCGCGACCGGCGCCGTGACCTTCAACGAGACCGAGTTCCTCTCCCGGAGCGACGCGGCCGCCGGCATCGGGCCGAACCCGGAGTTCTCGGCCGTTCTCTTCGCGCTCAAGCCGGGCGAGGTCTCGCCCCCCGTGGCGACGTCGCGGGGCGAGGTCCTCGTGAAGCTCGTCGAGGTGCGGAAGCCCGGGATCCCCCCGTTCGCCGAGGTGAAGGCGCGGGTGATCGCGGACCTGACGCGGAAGAAGCAGGAAGAGGCGGCCGTCCTGACGCTGAAGCAGGCGCTCGCGAAGAACGGGTCGCTCGAGGCGGCGGCGAAGGATCTGAAGCTGACGGTCGAGAAGCCGGAGGCCTTCGGAAAGGCCGGCCCGGTCCCGGGTCTCGGCGGCCAGAAGGCCGTCCTCGACGCGGCGTTCGCCGCCAATGCGGGCGAGACGGCGGGACCCATCGGCCTCGGGGAGCGGGGCGCGGTGGCGCTGCGGGTCCTCGAGAAGACCCCCTTCGACAAGGCGGCCTTCGAGGCGCAGAAGGAGCGGCTCCGCGACTCCCTGCGCAACCAGAAGGCCTCGCGCCTCATGCAGGCGCTTCTCCAGCAGCAGCGCGCCGAGCGGAAGATCGAGATCAACCGCGAGGTGCTCCGCCGCTTCGACGCCCGGGGCTAGGGGGAGACCTCCCGCGGCGCGCGGCGCCGCAGGACGCCCGGGTCTGACACAATCGCGACATGATCGCGCGGCTGACGGGCACGCTTCTCGAGGTCCAGACGGACCGCGCCGTCGTCGACGTCGGCGGCGTCGGCTACGACGTCGCCATCCCGCTCGGCACCTTCACGGCCCTTCCCCGGGCGGGGCACAAGGCGACGCTCTTCGTCCACACGCACGTCCGCGAGGACGCGATCCAGCTCTTCGGCTTCATCTCCAAGCAGGAGAAGCTGGTCTTCGAGAACCTCCTCGCCGTCTCGGGGATCGGGCCGAAGGTCGCCCTCTCGATCCTCTCGGGGCTCCCGCTCCCCGAGCTCGTCGGGGCGATCGCCTCGCAGAACGTCGGCCTCCTGACCTCGATCCCCGGCGTCGGACGGAAGCTGGCCGAGCGGCTCGGGGTGGAGCTGAAGGAGAGAATGGCGAGCTTCGGGTTCGGCGAGGCGCCGGCGAAGGCCTCGCGGACCTCGGTGACCGAGGACGCCATCGCGGCCCTCAAGAACCTCGGCTACAAGGCGGCGCAGGCCGAGGCGGCGGTCGCCGCCGCCGCGCGGCGGGTCTCGGTCCAGGACCTCAACGCCCTCCTCGAGGCCGCGCTGAAGTCGCTGGCCCGATAATCGCCGCCGATGGACGAGCGAATTCTGTCGGGCGCCCTGCAGAGCGACGAGCAGGACACGGACGTCACGCTGCGGCCGCGGGCGCTCGGCGACTTCGTCGGGCAGCCGAAGCTCAAGGAGACGCTGGGCGTCTTCATCCAGGCGGCCCTCCGCCGGCGCGAGCCGCTGGATCACGTCCTCCTCTCGGGCCCGCCCGGCCTCGGGAAGACGACGCTCGCCCACATCATCGCGCGCGAGATGGGGGCGCAGATCCGCGTCACCTCCGGCCCCGTCCTCGAGAAGGCGGGAGACGTCGCCGCGCTCCTGACGAACCTCGCCCCTGGCGACGTCCTCTTCATCGACGAGATCCACCGCCTCCCCCCGGCCGTCGAGGAGATCCTCTACCCCGCCATGGAAGACGGGAAGCTGGATCTCGTCATCGGGTCCGGGCCCGGGGCCCGGACGGTCGAGCTGAGGCTCCCGCCCTTCACCCTCGTCGGCGCGACGACGCGCGCCGGGCTCCTCTCCCAGCCGCTCACGGGCCGCTTCGGCATCACGCACCGGCTCGACTACTACGACGAGGCCGCGCTGAACGCCATCGTCGTCCGCTCGGCCGCGATCCTGGGCTGCCCCGTCGAGCCCGGCGCGGCCTCGGAGATCGCGCGGCGGAGCCGCGGCACCCCCCGCATCGCGAACCGCCTCCTCCGCCGCGTCCGGGACTACGCAGAGGTGGCGGGCGAGTCGGCGATCACGCTCGCCGGCGCGCAGGGCGCGCTCGACAAGCTGGAGGTGGACCACCACGGCCTCGACGAGGTCGACCGGCGGATCCTGCAGACCATGATCGAGCGGTTCGGCGGCGGCCCCGTCGGCCTCTCGGCGCTCGCCCACTCGCTCGGGGAGGACAAGGGGACGCTCGAGGACCTCTACGAGCCCTTTCTCCTCCAGTCGGGGTTCATCCAGCGGACGCCGAAGGGGCGGGTCGCCTCGGCGCTCGCGTACCGGCACCTCGGCCTCTCTCCCGCGGGCGGATCGCTCTTCGGATAGCCGTGGCGAACGGTCTGCTCGTCTTCAACCCGATCGCCGGGGGCGGGAAGCGGGTGCCGGAGCTCCGCGCGATCGCGGAGCGGGCGAGGGCACGGGGCCTGACGCTCGCCGAGGCGCCGACGACGGGGGCCGGCAGCGCGACGGAGATCGTCCGCCGGGCGCTCGCGGAGCGTCCCGACCTCGTCGTGGCCGCGGGCGGCGACACGACCGTCGCGGAGGTGGCAGCCGCTCTCGTCGGAACGGACGTCCCCCTGGCGCTCCTGCCCACCGGCACGACCAGCGTCGTGGCGCGGGAGTACGGCGTCGGCCCCGGGCTCGACCTCGCCGAGCGGCACCTCGTCTCGCCGGGCCGGCGACCGCTCTCCATCTTCACCGCGGCGGGCCGCCCGAGCGTCCTCTGCGCCGGCGTCGGCTTCGACGCCCGCGTCATGACCCACTTCCCGCCGCTCCTCAAGAAGCTCTTCGGGCGCGTCGGCTACGCGTGGTCCTCGACGTCGCAGTGGCTCTCGTACGAGTTTCCCCGCCTCGAGGTCGAGGGGCTCGACGGGGAAGGCCGGCCGTTCCGCCGCGAGGCGACCTTCCTCGTGGCGACCAACACGAAGCGGTACGCGGGAAACCCGATCCTCTCTCCCTTCGCCGACCCCGAGGACGACCTTCTCGACGTCGTCCTCTTCACGAGCGCCTCGCGCTTCGACCTGGGCCGCTTCTACCAGCGCCTCTCGCGGCGGAAGGCGGGGCAGCTCTCCCTCCCGGGCGTGGTGCGGTTCCCGGCCCGCGAGCTCGCCGTCCGCTCGCTCGCCGGGTACGAGGTCGAGGTGCAGGTGGACGGGGAGGGGTGCGGCCTGACGCCCGTCTCCGTCGGCCCGCGGCTCGGCTCGGTGAAAGTCGTCGTCCCGGAGTGAGGGGAGGGCGGAGCGGCCATCCGGCAAGCTCCGCCTGGAGGCCGGCGCTCTGCCGCGGGAGTCAGGCGGCCCCGGCCTTGTGACCGGCTCCCCAGGCGAGGTGAAGATGTTTCTTGGAGGCTGCGCACTCGCGAAGGTAGAGGTTGATGAGGGTCTGGTACGGGATGGCGGTCTCCTGCGCCAGGGACTTGAAGTAGGCGACGGTCGGTTCGTCGAGGCGGAGGGTGACCTGCCGCTTGAGCATCCGGGCGTAGGGGTTGGGACGGGCCTTCGAGAAGTCGTAGTGCTTTCTCATGATCGGAGCCTCTGGAAGTAGGTGTGGCGTTCCTGCGGGTCGGCCTTTCGAGCCGAGACGATGCGGACGACGTTGCCGCTGGCGCGGTAGCAGTGGCAGACGAGAAGGACGCGAAGCGTCGCGCTGAGACCGAGAAGGACGAAGCGGTCCTCGTCGCGGGAGTGATCGGGGTCGTCGATCAGCGCCGCGTGTTCGTCGAGGAAGACGGACGCCGCCTCGGAGAACGAGACGCCGTGACGTCGGAGGTTCGATCGGGCCTTGGCGGGGTTCCACTCAAACCGGAGCTCCCCAATCATACATACATTGTAATGGAATCCGTGAGCGCCCTCCGCAGCCGGGAAGCGATACCTCGTTCAGCGGCGACCGGAGCGATTCCGCTGCGACGCGGGGTTAGCCGCCGCCCTTCGCTGGCACGTCGTTTCGGTGAGCAAGCCGTGCCTGCCAATCGCCGACTTCGAGCCAGGTTTCCTCGGTCTCGTCGTCGAACACTATCCAGCCGCCGCAATCATCAGAAAGCTGGCGAATCCGAGTTCGATGCTGGTCAGTAAACACGAGCCTGCCGTACTCGTTTCGCTCGCCGGCAAGCAATTCCCAGAGCGCGTATTCCAAGCCGGCCATCCAGCTAGCACCGTAGGCCTCTTCCGAGAGCTTCGACATGTAATCCGCGAGACGGCGCTGCGGCGGCGTGAGATCTCGAAGCATCGTGCGTGCGCCTAAAGGTTCGGCCCCGCCCCGGAAGGGTGTTCAGGCTGCAGCAGGTGCGGCCTATCCCGGCGGCGGGTAGTGGGCCGGATGATGGCGAACCGCTCTTTCAAGAACATCCTACGCCGAGGTCCTCCAATTCGTGGCCGTGCCAACAGGCTGTTGAGGAAGGGCCACTCGGGGGACGTAGCCCTTAGCTCTTCCGGTAGTGGCAGCCGCGGGAGACGGGGTTCTTGAAGGCGGACTGGGCGATGAGGCTGGCGGCGCGGACGCCGTGGAAGAGGTCGACGATCTGCCGCGAGACCTTCGTCACCTGGTAGAAGCGGAGGATCCGCTTCTCGAGGTCGCGGAGGTCCGCCACCGCGCGGGCCAGGCGGGCCGTCGTCCGGACGATGCCGACGTAGTTCCACATCGTCGAGCGGATCGTGGCCCAGTCCTGCTGGAGGAGGGCCGGGTCGTCGTTCTGGGCGTCGCCGGGGGACTTCCAGTCCGGGATCGCGTCGAAGAGCGTGCGCGGATGCGCCTCGCGGCGCGCGAGCCGCGCCGCGATCGACGTGCCGGCGTGCGTCCCCCAGACGAGCCCCTCGAGGAGAGACGTGGAGGCGAGGCGGTTGGCCCCGTGGAGGCCGGTGCAGCTCGTCTCGCCGACGGCGTAGAGGTGGCGGATCGTCGTCCGCCCCTCCAGGTCCGCCAGGACGCCGCCGCAGAAGTAGTGCGCGGCGGGGACGACCGGGATCGGCTCGGTCGCGATGTCGATCCCGAACGTCGCGCAGGTGGCCGCGATGGTCGGGAAGCGCTCGCGGATGGCGAGGCGTCCCTTCCCCTTGTAGTGGTGGGCGAGGTCGAGGAAGACGCACGGCTCGCTCCGGGTCGTCATCTCCTCGACGATGGCGCGCGTCACCACGTCGCGCGGCGCCAGGTCCCCGCGCCCGTCGTACCGCTCCATGAAGGCCTCGCCGGCCCGGTTCACGAGGACGGCCCCCTCGCCCCGGAGCGACTCCGAGATGAGGAAGCGCTGCGCGTCCGGGTGGTAGAGCGTCGTGGGGTGGAACTGGACGTACTCGAGGTTGAGGGTCGCGGCGCCGGCGCGGTCGGCCATGGCGAGGCCGTCGCCGATCGCGTACTGGGCGTTCGTCGTGTGGACGAAGAGACGTCCGACGCCCCCCGTGGCCAGGACCGTGAAGTCCGAGAGGATCGTGTGGACCTTCCCCTTCCCGTCGAGGACGTAGGCGCCGAGGCAGGGGTCCTGGAGGGCGTAGCGCTGCGCGACGTCGGTCGAGTGGTGGCGCGCCGTGATGAGGTCGATCGCGGTGGCGCCCGCCCAGATCGAGATCCGCTTCTCCCGCCGGACGCGGGCGAGGAGCGCCGTCTCGATCGCGAGGCCGGTCGCGTCGGCGGCGTGGACGATCCGCGCGACCGAGTGCGCCCCCTCGCGGGTGAAGTCGAGGTCGCCGGCGCGGGTCCGCGAGAACGGGACGCCCGCGTCCTCGAGGAGGATGCTCCGGACGATCCGGGGCCCCTCCACCGCGAGGTGCCGCACCGCCTCGGGATTGCAGAGGCCGGCGCCGGCCTGGAGGATGTCCCGCACGAGGGCGGACGGCGAGTCCTTCCTCCCGAAGTAGATGATCCCGCCCTGCGCCCACGCCGTGTTGCAGTCGGCCGGGTCGGCGGCCTTCGTGACGACGAGCACCTTCACGCCGCGCCGCGCCAGGGAGAGCGCCGCGGAGAGGCCGGCGATGCCGGAGCCGAGGACGAGGACCGGCACGCGGAAGCGGTCCGGGACGGCCGCGCCGCTCACGGGCGGCGGGCCTTCGGGGGCCGGGCGGCGGGGACGACGTCGAGCGCGACGTCCACGGCGGGGGCGGAGTGCGTCAGGGCGCCGGCCGAGACGAAGTCGACGCCCGCACGCGCCGCGGCGCGCGCTGTGACCGGCGTCATGCCGCCCGAGGCCTCGACGGCGACGGGGCGCCCGGTGGCCTCCGAGAAGAGGCGGATGTCCCGGACGGCGCGCCGCATCGCGGGGAGGGACATGTTGTCGAGGAGGACCCGCTCGGCGCCCGCGTCGAGCGCCTGGTGCACCTCGTCCAGCGTCCGCGCCTCCGCCTCGAGGAGGTGGCGGCGGAGCCGCGGGTTCAGGTCCCGGAAGTCCGCGACGCGCCGGGTCGCCTCCCAGACGCTCCCGGCGCCGTCGGCGTGGTTGTCCTTCACGAGAAACCCGTGCGCGAGGCCGAAGCGGTGGTTCGTCCCGCCGCCGCACCGGACGGCGTACCGCTCGAGGACCCGGAGTCCGGGAGTCGTCTTCCGGGTGTCGAGGAGGACCGTCTTCGTCCCCCGGAGCGCGTCGACGTAGGCCCGGGTGAGAGTGGCGATCCCCGTCAGGCGCTGGACGAGGTTCAGCGCCGTCCGCTCGGCCGCGAGGACCGTGATGGCCGGCCCCTCGATCCGGGCCAGGACCGCGCCCTTCCGGACGCGCCGGCCGTCCGCGACGAGGAGCTCGACGGCCGCGGGGGGGGGGAGGAACGCGAAGGGGCGGGGGA
>DAOMFB010000055.1:0-11026 GCA_035429585.1 Thermoanaerobaculia bacterium | reverse complement strand
CCTCTCTCATCTTCTCCATCGCCCGGAAGCTCCGGGTCTTCACCCCCCCCTCGCTGATGTCGAGGGCGCGCGCGATCTCGGCGTACGGCAGTTCGTGATAGCGGGCGAGGACGAGGGCCTCGCGCTGATCCTCGGAGAGGCGGAGCAGGGCGCTCCGGACGAGCCGCCGCCTCTCGCCCTCGAGGAGCGCCCGGTCGGCCGGCGGGTCCGGCGCCGCCGCTTCGGCCACGGCCTCGAGCGGCACGGACGTACGGCGCCCGGCCCGCCGGGCCCGGTCCCGGCAGGCGTTGGCGGCGATCGCGAAGAGCCACGAGGCGACCGGGGCGCGGCCGTCGTACTGGTCGACCCGGGCGATCAGCTTGAGGAACACCTCCTGCGAGACCTCCTCCGCCTCGGCCCGGCTTCCGAGAAGGCGGTCGGCGTACCGGAGGATCGGCCCCGAGTACCTCCGGAAGAGCTCCGTCGCCCCCTCCGGATCGCCCCGGCGGACCCTCTGGAGAAGGGACCGGTCCTCTTCCGCGTCCACGTGAGCCTCCGTCGCCGGTCGGGCCGAAGCCATCGCCTCCGGGAGACGTTCCTCGGCCGAAAAGGTTACGGCCTTTCCGCCCGTCAGCGGGCCACGACCTTCAGGGTCCCCTTGTGGGTCGAGAGCGCCAGCCTCGGCCCGCCGCCGTTCAGGGAGGTCCGGAGGCGGCCGGTGGTCCGCACGGGAGAGCCGAAATCCGACCGGAAGTCGCCCCGCCGTCCCGTGTCGGCGTCCAGCTCGAAGGCCGCCGTCTTCGGCAGCGAGACCTCGACCGTCCCCTTGTACGTCTCGAGCCGGCTGTCGCCCCGGAGCCCGGCGAAGGCCACGGCCGCCTCGCCCTTGTAGGTTTCCAGCCGGATCGTCCCGTCGAGCTCCCGGACGGTCATCGTTCCCTTGTACGACTCGAGGCGCAGGTTTCCCGAGAGGCCGGCCACGCTCACCGTCGACTTGTAGTCCTTCACCTCGAGATCGGCCTTCCCGGGCATCCGGATCCGGTAGGCGACGAACGGACGCGCCGTGCACCAGCTCAGGAGGCCCTGGCGGTGCGACGAGAGCCGGCTGTAGTCCGAGGCGATCCGGACCGCCTTCCCCGACGTCTCGATCCGGATCTCGGTCGCCTCTACCCAGTCGGCCTGGTCCTTCTCGCTGCCGCACTCCGTGTCGGCCGTGACCCGCGCCTCGACGACGACGTCGGACCGCTCCTCCGCGACGAGGTCGACCGACCCCTTGTACGTGTCGATCTCGACCCGCCCGCCGGCGGGGAGCGGGAGCGTCTTCCGCACCTCTTTCGACGGCCCGGCCCCCTGGGCCGACAGGGCCATCGCCAGGGCCGCGGCGAGCAGCAGGAGCGGAAAGAGGAATCGGCGGCCCCGGCTCATGTGAAGAGAGACGAAAAGGGGCCGGAAAAGTTTCCGGCCGTTTAGGCCGGACGGAGACCGCCGCCCGGCCTCGCGCCGACCGCCGTCCTTCGCCCGGTCACCCCGGGAAGATGAACTTCCGGCCCTTCGCGGCCGCGAGCAGCTCGCCGCGGAAATCGGGGTGTGCGATGTCGATGAGCGCGCCGGCGCGCTGGCGGATGTTCTTGCCCCAGAGGTCCGCCACGCCGTACTCCGTCACCACGTAGTGGATGTCGCCGCGGCTCGTCACCACGCCCGCCCCTTCCTCGAGGGCGGGACAGATCCGGCTCACCCGGCCGTCCTTCGCCGTCGACGGCAGGGCGATGATCGGCCGCCCGCCCCGGCTCCGCGACGCTCCGCGGATGAAGTCCACCTGGCCGCCGATCCCCGAGAAGAAGCGCCCGCCGATCGTGTCGGCGGCGACCTGCCCCGTCAGGTCCACCGCGAGGGCGGAGTTGATCGCCACCATGTGGTCGTTCCGGGCGATCTGGAACGGGTCGTTCGTGAAGCTGGACGGCCGCATCTCGAGCCCCGGGTTCTCGTGGACCCAGTCGTAGAGCTTCTGCGAGCCCATCAGGAACGAGGTGACCATCTTTCCCGGCAGGAGCGTCTTCCTCTTCCCGGTGATGACGCCCGCCTGCGAGAGACGCATGACGCCGTCCGACAGCATCTCGGTGTGGATGCCGAGGTCCCGACGGCTGCCGAGGCACGCGAGCACCGCGTCGGGGATCCGGCCGATCCCCATCTGGAGGGTCGCCCCGTCGCCGATGAGCCCCGCCGCGTGGAGGCCGATCTGGCGGCAGACGTCGTCGATCGGCTCGATCGGCAGCTCCGGCAACGGGTAGTCGACGGGAACGAGGTGGGCGATCTTCTCGACGTGGATGAACGAGTCGCCGTGGGTCCGCGGCATCCGGGGGTTCACCTCGGCGAGGATCAGGCCCGCCGTGTCGACGGCGGCGCGGACGACGTCCACCGAGACGCCGAGGCTGACGAACCCGTGCCGGTCCGGCGGGCTGACCTGCACGATCGCCACGTCCACCGACACCCGCCCGCTCGTGATGACCTGGGGGATCTCCGACAGGAAGACGGGCATGAAGTCGGCGCGTCCCTCCTGCACGGCCTGCCGGACGTTGGCGCCGATGAAGAAGGCCGTGTGGCGGAAGCGGTCCTGGAGGCCCGGGGCGACGTACGGCGCCGGACCCAGCGTCAGGAGGTGGACGATCTCGTTCCCGAAGAGGTGCGTTCCGTGCTCGACCATCGCCTCCACGAGGCGGGCGGGCTCGGCGGCCCCCGAGCCGAGCATGATCCGGCGGCCCGGGGGGATGGCCCGGATCGCTTCCTCGGCGGTCGAGACTTTCCAGCTGTAGCGGGTCTGCCAGTCGTTGTTTTCGTTCATACGGGCCGATTATTGGACGCCGCAGAATCGGGGGCGATGAGACCTTTGCATCCCTTCGCCCGCCGGGGCCGTAACATGGCTCCGAGAGGAAGTTGCCCTCGATGAAGACCTCGTTCCGGGTGGCCCAGATCGCCGGGATCGACATCCGGGTCCACGTGACGTTCGGCCTCATCCTCCTGTTCGGCGCGATCCAGTGGGGGGCGCCGTACGGCGCCCGCGGAGCCCTCTTCGGGGCGCTCCTCATGGTCGTCCTCTTCGCCTGCGTCGTCCTGCACGAGCTCGGGCACTCCCTCGTCGCGAAGGCCTTCGGCATCCCCGTCCGGGACATCACGCTCCTCCCGATCGGCGGCGTGGCCCGGATGGACCGGAACCCCGAGAAGCCCGTCCACGAGCTGCTGATCGCCGCGGCCGGGCCGCTCGTCAACGTGGCCATCGCGCTGGCCCTCTGGCTCGCCACCGACGTCGGCGCCCGGCTCGCGTCGACGCCCGCCGCGGACCTCACGAAGGAGATGACCCCGGGGCTGCCGACGGCCCTCCTCTGGATCTTCCTCTCGAACGTCTTCCTCGCCGTCTTCAACCTGATCCCCGCCTTCCCGATGGACGGCGGGCGGGTGCTCCGGGCCCTCCTCGCCATGTCGCTCGGCTTCGCCAGCGCGACGCGGATCGCCGCCTCCGTCGGGCAGATCCTCGCCATGGGGTTCGGCCTCTTCGGCCTCCTCACCGGGAACCTCCTCCTCGTCCTCGTCGGGGTCTTCGTCTTCTTCAGCGCCGGGCAGGAGCGGGCCGCGGAGCAGGCCCGCGTCGTCCTCGGGACGACCCGGGTGGGCGACGCCTACAACAAGAACGCCATCACGCTCGCCCCCGGCACCCAGGTGAGCCAGGTCGTGGACCACATCCTGACGAGCTACCAGCCCGACTTCGCCGTGATGCAGGGGACGAAGCTCCTCGGCGTCGTCTCCCGGGACGACATCCTCCGGAGCCTCGCCACCGACCTGTCGGACGCCTACGTGACCGGCATCATGCACCGCGACGTCCTGAGCGTGGACGCCGGCCTCACCCTCGAGGAGGTGCGCGAGATGATGGACGCCACCGGGCAGCGGCTGGCGGCCGTGTCCCGGGGGGAGGCCTACCTCGGCCTCGTCTCCCGGGAGGACCTCGCCGAGGCGCTCCTCGTCATCGGGTTCGCCCGCGCCCAGGAGGCCCGCCGGCGGGACGCCGCCCGGTCCGTGTAACCTCCGCCCCGGTCCCTGCGTATGAAGAAGGATGCTGCCCGTCCGAAAAGAAACAGAAGGCGCCGGAAACCGCCGGCGCGGGAAGGAAACCGCCGCATGACCGCGAAGAACGGACTCACCCGGCGCGAGGTCGTCGGGCTCGGCTCGGCCACGCTCGCCGCCGCCGCCGTCCCCGACCTCCTCTTCGACTTCGGCGCCGCGCTCGGGGCCGGACCCACTCCCGGCATCCGGCATTTCGCCCGCTTCGGCGTGACGGAGGCGATGCTCCGGGAGACGCTCGCGGCCGCCCTGTCGCGGGGCGGCGACTACGCCGACGTCTTCTTCCAGCACCGCGTCTCGAACAGCCTCTCCCTCGAGGACGGCGCCGTGAACCGGGCGTCCACCAGCGTGGAGCTCGGGGTCGGCGTCCGGGTCGTCAAGGGAGACCAGACGGGCTACGGCTACACCGAGGAGCTGACGCCGGACTCCCTCAAGCTGGCCGCGCGGACGGCGGCGGCCATCGCCGACGGCCCGTCGCGCCCCGGCCCCGAGCGCTTCCGCGTGACGGAGAACCTGCCCGAGCGCTACCCCGTGAAGCTCCGGTGGGAGGACGTCCGCCCCGACCAGAAACTCCCCGTCCTGAACGGGCTGAACGAGCGGGCCTTCGCCGCCGACAAGCGCCTGAAGAAGGTCAACCTCTACTTCGCGGACCAGAGCTCGGCGATCCTGATCGCCGACTCCTCGGGCCGGATCGTGGAGGACGTCCAGCCGATGACGGCCCTCGGCCTCTCGTGCGTCGCCGAGCAGGACGGCAAGCGAGAGTCGAACGGCTACAACGTCTCGGCCCGGGCCGACCTCTCCTACTACTCCCCCGAGCGGCTCGACCGGGTGGTCCGGGAGGCCGTGAGCCGGACGACGATCCTCTTCGAGGCGGTCACCCCCGCGGCCGGCGAGATGCCCGTCGTCCTCGCGGCCGGCTCGTCGGGGATCCTCCTCCACGAGGCGATCGGACACGGGATGGAGGCCGACTTCAACCGGAAGGGGATCTCCATCTACTCCGACAAGGTCGGCAAGCCGGTGGCGAAGCCGTTCGTCAACATCGTGGACGAGGGGACGCAGACCGCCGCCCGCGGCGCCATCAACGTGGACGACGAGGGGAACGCCGTCGGGAAGACCGCGCTCGTCGAGAACGGCGTCCTCACGACCTACCTCCACGACTCGATCTCGGCGAAGCACTACAAGGTGGCCCCGACCGGGAACGGGCGGCGGGAGAGCTACCAGTACGCCCCGATGCCGCGGATGCGCTCCACCTACATGCTCCCGGGACCGCACCGGAAGGAGGAGATCATCGCCTCGGTGAAGAGCGGCATCTACTGCACGAACTTCACGAACGGCCAGGTCAACATCGGCGCCGGCGACTTCACCTTCTACGTGAAGAACGGCTTCCTCATCGAGGACGGGAAGCTGACGAAGCCGATCAAGGACGTGAACATCATCGGCAACGGCCCGAAGGTCCTCGAGAAGATCGACATGGTCTCCGACGACCTCGCCATCGACGAGGGCGGGTGGACCTGCGGCAAGGACGGGCAGAGCGTCCCCGTCTCGCAGGGGATCCCGACGGTGCGCGTCGCCTCCATCACGGTGGGCGGGCGCGGGAAGAAGGGCTGAGCCATGGCGAAGACGACGAACGAACTCCGCGACGTGGCGGACGCCGCCGTCCGGACCGCCCTGAAGAAGGGGGCGGCCCAGGCCTCGGGCCGCGCCTACCGGGTCCGCGAGGTCCAGGTCACCTGGCGCGACGGCAAGCTCGAGAAGATCCACGAGGCGACGACCCGCGGCGTCGGCGTCAGCCTGTACGTCGACGGCCGGTATTCCACCGCCAGCTCCAGCGACCTCCGTCCCGAGGCGCTCGAGACCTTCATCGGCGACGCCGTGACGCTGACGAAGACCCTCGCCAGGGATCCGTTCCGCTCCCTCCCCGACCCGAAGCTCTACGAGGGGCAGGCGGCGGTCGACCTGAAGCTCGAGGACCCGAAGTACGCCGCCGTCACCCCCGAGGAGCGCCGCCGGATCGTGAAGGAGATCGAGGCGGCCGCCCGGAGCGTCAAGGGGAGCGACGCCATCATCTCCGTGACCACCGACTTCTCCGACACGCTCGCCGAGAGCTGGCGGGTCGCGTCCAACGGCTTCTCCGGGGGACAGCGCGGCACGACCTTCTACGCGAGCGCCCAGGTCTCCGTGAAGGAGGCCGACGGGCGCAAGCCCGAGGACTACGCCTACGCCGGCGCGCGCTTCTTCGGCGAGCTGCCCGACGCGGCGTCCGTCGGGCGCGAGGCCTCGGAGCGGACGATCCGCTCGATCGGCTCGAAGAAGGTCGAGTCGGCCGTCCTGACCATGGTCCTCGAGAACCGCTCCGCGGGGCGGATGGCGGCCTTTCTCCAGGGCCCGCTCTCCGGCGCCTCGATCCAGCAGAAGCGCTCCTTCTACGAAGGGAAGCTCGGCCAGGCGATCGGGAGCCCCCTCCTGACCGTCACGGACGACCCGCTCCTGGCGAAGGGCTTCGGCTCGCGGCTCTTCGACGGCGAGGGGCTCGCCGCCCGGGCGATGCCGGTGTTCGAGGCCGGCGTCCTCCGCAACTACTTCATCGACACCTACTACGGGAAGAAGCTCGGGGTCGCCCCGACGACCGGCGGCATGTCGAACGCCCGCTGGGCCCTCGGGACGAAGGGCCGGGCCGAGCTCGTCAAGGGGGTCGAGGACGGCATCTTCGTCACGAGCTTCCTCGGCGGGAACTCGAACGGCACGACGGGCGACTTCTCGCTCGGCGTCCGCGGCTTCCGGATCCGGAAGGGCGAGCTCGCGGAGCCCGTCTCCGAGATGAACATCTCGGGGAACCACCTCGAGTTCTGGAAGCGGCTCGTCGCCGTCGGCAACGACCCGTACCCCTACTCCACGTCCCGGACGCCGACGCTCGTCTTCGACGGGGTCCAGTTCGCCGGTGTCTGACGCGAGGCGGCTGACGACGCTCGCGGCGGCCGTCCTCCTCTCGGCGACGGCCGCCGCCCAGACGCCGACGCCCGCGGCCCTCGCGGGCGCCGACCTCGTCCGGGCGACGTACACGAAGTACGAGGTCCGGATCCCGATGCGCGACGGCGCGAAGCTCTTCACGGCCGTCTACGTGCCGAAGGAGCCCGGGAGCTGGCCGATCCTCCTCTGCCGGACCCCCTACAGCGTCGCGCCGTACGGCGCCGACCGCTACAAGGACGCCCTCGGCCCCTCGGACCTCTTCCAGAAGGAAAAGTACATCTTCGCCTACCAGGACGTCCGCGGCCGGCTGAAGTCCGACGGCGACTTCGTGAACGTGCGTCCCTTCGACCCGAAGAAGGGGCCGAAGGACGTGGACGAGGCGAGCGACACGTACGACACGATCGAATGGCTCGTCCGGAACGTGAAGGGGAACAGCGGAAAGGTCGGGATCTGGGGGATCTCCTACCCCGGCTTCTACGCGGCCTACGCCCTCCTCGAGTCCCACCCCGCCCTGAAGGCCGTCTCGCCGCAGGCGCCGATCGGCGACTGGTTCCTCGGCGACGACGTCCACCACAACGGGGCCTTCTACCTGCCGCACGCCTTCAACTTCTTCGCGTCGTTCGGGCAGGAGCCGAAGGGAACCGTCCCGAAGACCTGGCCGCGCTTCGACCACGGCACGCCCGACGGCTACCGCTACTTCCTCGCGCTCCCCCCGATCGCCGAGGTGAACGCGAAGCTCTTCGACGGGAAGGCGACGTTCTTCGACGACCTGGCCGCGCACGACACGTACGACGCGTTCTGGCAGGCGCGGACGCTCCTCCCGCACCTGACGGGCGTGAAGCCCGCCGTGATGACCGTGGGGGGCTGGTTCGACGCCGAGGACCTCTGGGGGGCCCTCCACGTCTACGAGGCCGTCGAGAAGAAGAATCCCGGCGCCGTCAACACCCTCGTCATGGGGCCCTGGAGCCACGGCGGCTGGTCGCGCAGCGACGGCGACGCCCTCGGCGACGTCCGCTTCGCCGACCGGACCGGGGTCCTCTACCGGGAGAAGATCGAGTTTCCCTTCTTCCAGCACCACCTGAAGGGGAAGGGGGACGGGAAGACGCCCGAGGCGTGGGTCTTCGAGACGGGAACGAACGTCTGGCGCGCGCTGGACGCCTGGCCCCCCAAGGAGGCGGCGCGGAAGGCGCTCTTCCTCGCGCCGAAAGGCGCCCTCGCCCCGGAGCCCGCCGCCGGGGCCGACCTCTTCGACGAATACCTCTCCGACCCGGCCCGCCCGGTCCCGTACGTGGCCGAAACGGCCATCGGGATGACGCGCGAGCACATGACCGCCGACCAGCGCCTCGCCGGGACGCGCCCCGACGTCCTCGTCTACCAGACGGAGCCGCTCGCGGAGGACCTGACCATCGCCGGGCCGATCGGGGTGACGCTCCACGTCTCGACGACGGGAACCGACGCCGACTTCGTCGTGAAGCTGATCGACGTCTACCCCGACGACTTTCCCGACCCGAGCCCGAACCCGAAGGGCGTCCGGATGGGGGGCTACCAGCAGCTCGTCCGGGGAGAGGCGATGCGCGGGAAGTTCCGGAAGAGCTTCGAGAAGCCCGAGCCCTTCACCCCCGGGAAGGTCGAGACGGTCTCCTTCACGATGCCGGACGCCTTCCACACCTTCCGGACGGGGCACCGCGTGATGGTCCAGGTCCAGTCGTCCTGGTTCCCCCTCGTCGACCGGAACCCGCAGACCTTCACGAACGTCTTCAGGGCCCGGCCCGAGGAGTACCGGAAGGCGACCGAGCGGGTCTACCTCTCGAAGGACCTCCCCTCGAAGATCGAGCTGCTGGTCCTTCGCTGACCGGCCGCGTCAGAGCCGGAACGCGTAGCTCAGCTTCAGGAAGAACTGCCGGTCCGAGAGGACGAGGTCGTTCCGCTCCGTGAGGACGCGGTTGTCGCCGTACCCGAGGAAGAAGACCGTCTGCCAGTTCAGCCGGTAGGCGAAGAGGGCCGACCCGGAGAGGCCCCCCGTCCGCTCCGGCACGGGGACGGTGTATAGGGCGGGGTTCCGGTTGGTCTCGAGGTACTGGCCGATGAGCCGCAGGTAGGCGTGCGCGGAGAAATGAAACGTCACCTTGAGGTACTCGGCGAGGGCGGTGAAGAGGCGGCCCCGCTCGCCGCTCTCCGCCGTCACGTTCAGCCACTCGAACTGGCTGTTCGCCTCGAGCTCCAGCCGGTCGAACGGGCGCATCGTGGCGCCGGCCGTCAGGCTTCCGCCGTTGCCGAGCCGGACGTTGACGACGTCGACGCTCTGGCCGACCTGGCCCGTGACGGTGAGCTGCGGCACGACGCGCCCGGGCTGCACCAGCGCGTTGAACCGCAGGAACGTCTGGTCGAAGACGACGTCGCCCGTCCGGACCTTGTCGCGGAGGTGCGGCATCAGGTTCACCTGCAGGTTCCACCGTCCCTGGAGGGCCACGCCCGGTATGACGGAGCGGCTGACGATCGACCCGTCGGGCTCGCTGACGTAGTCGAAGACGACGTACGGCCGGACGAACGAGAGGAAGCCCTTCGGGTAGAAGCGCGCGCCCGACTCGAGGTACGTCTCCCGGACGCCGACCTGGAAGACGAAGCCGTCGTCGGCCCGGAAGCCGGCGCCGGTGTCGGCGTAGGCGGCCGTGACGTCGTACGTGCGCGTCGTCCGGTCCCACTTCCCGAGGAAGGCCCTCGAGGAGAACCGGCGGCCGTCCCAGTCGGGCGAGAGGTCCGGCTGGTCGGGCACGCGCGTGTCGCTGTAGAGGAACTGGCCCGTCAGCCGGTCCTTGTCGTTCGGCACCCACTGGGCGTCGGGGCCGAGGACCCGGTTGAACGAGCCGTCGCTGTTCTCCCGGTCCGTGATCAGGAGGCCCGCCTCCGAGCCGCCGAGGCTCTGGCGCGCCCGCCCGATGGCGACGAACGACGAGAAGTCCTGGGGCGCGTAGCTCGACTCCGTCGGCCCGGGGATGACGACCGTCCCGCCGCCGCGGTCGTGCGCCAGGAGGGCCGTGAAGGTCGTCCCCCCGAGCTGTCCGGTCCCCCGGACCCCCCAGCTCGGCGACGTGATCGTCCGCGTGTAGACGGCCTGGATCGGCGTCTGCAGGAGGTCCACCGACTCCAGGAAGAAGGGGCGATTCTCCGGGTAGAAGATCGCGAAGCGGCTGTTGACGGCGATCTGGGCGACGTCCGACTCGATCTGCGAGAAGTCGGGGTTCAGCGTCCCGTCCACGGCGATGTTCGCGCTCGGGGTCCACTTCACGTCGAGGCCGGCGTCCGGCTTCACGGAGCCGTTCTCGAAGGGGGACGCCGGGTCGAAGGGGTCGGCCCGGGAGCCGTCCTCCTTGGCGCTGACGTACGGCGCCGCCACGAGGTTCCCGCCCGCCGGGAGGCCCGTGATCCCCGTCAGGGAGGTCATGTGGCAGAGGAAGCAGTTCGACCCGCGGGGAATCGGGCTCGAGGCGATCTGGTACCGGAACTCTCTCGGGTAGTTCCGGATCAGGAGGATCCCCCAGCTCTGCGGGTCCGACTTCGGGTACCGCAGCGTCGCGAGCGGGATCCGGAACTCCACCTGCCAGCCGGTGGCCGTGATCTTCGCGGCCGTGTCGTAGAAGAAGTCCGGCGAGAAGTCCTCGGCGCCCGACGCCTCGGCGTTCACGGCGTCGGCCTGGATCCCCCGCGGGTTCGCCCGGAGCTGAAGCGCCGCCCGTCGGTCGTTCCGGGCGTCGATCATGACGGCGACGTTGTCCTGGTTGCCGATCACGTTGTCCCGCTCGACGAACGGGGCGCGGATCTTCGACGGATCGGGGTCGTCGCACCGGAAGGCCACGTAGAGCGCCTTCGCGTCGTAGGTCAGCCAGGCGACCGTCCGGACCCGGGGCGGCGTGTTGTCGCCCGGGTTGTACTCGTAGAACCGGTCGACGACGAGCGCCCCCTTCCAGCCGGG
>DAOMFB010000054.1:0-11092 GCA_035429585.1 Thermoanaerobaculia bacterium | reverse complement strand
GAGCGTCGGGAGGGCCGACCGGAGGCGGGGCGCCGCCACGGCGGCGAGGGCGAGGCGGAGGAGGTCGCGGAACGACATCACCGCCTCGCGAGGGCCGCCACGGGGTCGAGACGGGCCGCGCGGCGCGCGGGGAGGGCCCCGAACGCGAGGCCGACGCCCGCCGACACGACCAGCGCCGCCGCCACGGCCCAGGGCGGGGCCGACGCGGTGAAGCCCGGAGAGGCGGCCGAGACGAGGCGGGCGGCGCCGATGCCGACGGCGAGCCCCGCCACGCCCCCGGCCGTCGAGAGGAGGGCCGCCTCGGCGAGGAAGACCGAGAGGACCTGCCCCGAGCCGGCGCCGACGGCCTTCAGGAGCCCGATCTCGCGCGTCCGCTCCGACACCGAGACGAGCATCACGTTCATGATGAGGATCCCGGCCACCGACAGCGAGATCGCCGCGATCCCCGAGAGGGCCGCCGTCAGCACGTCGAGGATCTTCCCGAACGTGGAGAGGAGCGCGTCCTGCGTCAGGACGGTGATGTCCTCCTCCCCCTCGTGGCGTTCCTTCACGAGGCGGACGATCGATTCCTTCACGGCCTCCATCTCGTCGCGCGAGGAGACCTCCACGAGCATCCGGAAGATGGAGCGCCGGTTGAACATCTTCATGTTCCGGGCGATCGGGACGTGCACGACCTCGTCGAAGTTGAAGCCGAGCCCCTGCCCGCGCGGCGCCATGACGCCGATGACCCGGAAGCGCTCGTCGCCGACCCGGAGCACCTCTCCCACGGGGTTCGCCGCGCCGAACAGCTCCGTCCGGATCCTCGCGCCGAGGACGCAGACGCTCTGGGCGCGCTCGGCCTCCCCGGACGGGAGGTAACGGCCGAAGGCGACGTGGAAGCGCCGGACCGGCTCCATCTCCCACGTCGTCCCGAAGACCGTGGCGTCGCGGCTCCGGCTCCCGTACCGGACCGGCGCCGTGCCGATGCCGATCGGCGCCACGTACCGGACCGCCCGGACGCCGCGGCGGATCGCCTCGGCGTCCGCGAGGGTCAGGTCGTGCGTCGTCCCGCCGATGGCCGGGAGCATCCCCGTCGTCGTCGTCTTGCCGGGAAGGACGATGAGGAGGTTCGTCCCGAGGCTCGCGAACTCCCCCGTCACGTAGTCGCGGGCGCCCTGCCCGAGGCTCGTCAGGACGATGACCGACGCGACGCCGATGGCGACGCCGAGGAGGGAGAGGCCGGCCCGGAGGGGGTGGCCGCGGAGGCCGCCGAGCGCGAAGCGGACGAGGTCCTCGCCCTTCACGGGCCCGCCTCCTCCGCGACGGCGCCGTCCACGAGGCGGACGCGGTGCCGGGCCCGGCCGCCGATCGCCGGGTCGTGCGTCACGACGACGAGGGTCAGGCCTCCGGCGTTCATCGACTCGAGCAGGCGGACGATCTCGCCCCCCGACGCCGTGTCGAGGTTCCCCGTCGGCTCGTCCGCGAGGAGGATCGACGGCCCCATGACGACCGCCCGGGCGAGCGCCACCCGCTGGCGCTCCCCGCCCGAGAGCTGCTCGGGGCGGTGCTCGGCGCGGGGCGTGAGGCCGACGGCGTCGAGCGCCTTCCGGGCCCGCGCGTCCCGCTCGCCCCGCTCGACGCCGGCGAAGACCATCGGCAGCTCCACGTTCCCCAGCGCCGTGAGGCGCGGCACGAGGTGAAACGTCTGGAAGACGAAGCCGATCCGGTGCCGGCGGAGGAGCGTCCGCTCCGCCTCGGAGAGGCGCGCCACCTCCCGCCCGTCGAGGCGGTAGGAGCCGCTGTCGGGCCGGTCGAGGCAGCCGAGCACGTTGAGAAGCGTCGACTTCCCCGAGCCGGAGGGCCCCATGACGGAGGCGTAGTCGCCGCCCGGGAGGGCCAGCGTCACGTCGCGGAGGGCGTGGACGGGGCGGTCGCCGACGACGTAGGTGCGCGAGAGCCGCTCGAGCTCGATCACTTCGCCGGGCCCGGCGTCTTCGCGCTCTCGGCCCGGGCCCCCTCCTTCACCTCGGCCCGGTCGAGCGAGATGACGACGGGATCCCCCTCCGCGATCCCCGACGCGATCTCGACGAAGTCCCAGTTCCTGAGGCCCGTCTTCACCGGAACCCTCACGAGCCGCCCGTCCCGGAGGAGAAGGACGTGGTCCCCCTCGAGGAGGGCGTACCCCGGGACCCGCAGCACGCCCTCCTTCGTCCGGAGGACGACGGTCACGTCGGCCGAGAGGCCGGGCTTCAGGGTCCGGGCGAACCCGGCGTCGTCCAGGGAGGCTTCGACGTCGAAGGTCCGGTTCTGCTCCTTCACGTCGAGGACGAAGGGGGCGACGCGCGTCACCTTCCCGGCGAAGCTGCGCCCCGGGTAGGCGTCGAAGGTGATCCGGGCCGGAAGCCCCGCCGTCACCTTCGCCACGTCGACCTCGTCGAGCGGGGCGCTGACGTAGATCGAGGACGTGTCGAGGATCTCGAGGACCGGCGGGATCGGGAGACCCGGCGGCGACGGGGTGATCCACTCCCCCACCTCGGTCGTCACGTCGGCGATGACGCCGTCGAACGGAGCCCGGAGAACCGTCTTCTCGAGCGTGACGCGCGCCAGGTCGACGGCGGCGGCGGCCTGCACGCTGCGCGCCCGTGCCGCGTCGCACCCCGCGGCGGACGTGTCCCGGGCCGTCCGGAGCCGGTCGAGGACGTCCTCCGAGACGATCTGGTCGCGCGCGAGCCGCTCGTTCCGCGCGAGATCGCGGACGGCCTGCTCCGCCGACTGGCAGGCCTCGCGCTCCGCCGCCCTCGCCGACACGACCAGACTCTCCTGAACGGCGAGCTGCGCCCGGTAGTCTCCGTCCGCGATCCGGAGGAGGACCTCGCCCCCGCGGACGGCCTTCCCCTTCCTCGCCGGGAGCGCCGCGACCCGGCCCCCCACCTCCGCGCTCAGCGTCGCGCGGCGCTCGGCCTTGACGGTCCCCGCGCGGCTGTTCACGACGGTCTCCTCCACCCGTCCCTTCTCGACCCGCACGACGGTCACGGGGACCGGCGCGGGCCGGAAGACGGTCAGGCGGAGGAGGACGCCCGCCGCCACGATCCCGGCGACCAGGAGGAGCCGGCGCGCGTTTCGGGACACGTTGACCTCCCGCACAGCATGATCTCCGGCCCGGCCGGCGGCAAGGGGCGAAGAGGGGCCCGCGGCGCCCGGCTACAGCTTCAGCCGCCGCAGCCGGAGCGCGTTCGAGATGACCGAGAGGGAGCTGAACGTCATCGCGGCGCTGGCCATCACGGGGGAGAGCAGGATGCCGAGGAACGGGTAGAGCGCACCGGCCGCGATCGGCACCCCGAGGGCGTTGTAGATGAAGGCGAAGAAGAGGTTCTGCCGGATGTTCCGGAGGGTCGCCCGCGAGAGCTTCCGCGCGCGGACGAGGCCCGAAAGGTCGCCCGACAGGAGCGTGATCCCGGCGCTCTCCATCGCCACGTCGGTCCCCGTCCCCATGGCGATTCCGACCTCGGCCGCCGCGAGGGCCGGCGCGTCGTTCACGCCGTCGCCCGCCATCGCGACGATCCGCCCCTCGCTCCGGAGCGCCTCGACGGCGGCCTTCTTTCCCTCCGGGAGCACTTCGGCCCGCACCTCGTCGATGCCGAGCGACCGGGCCACGGCCTCGGCCGCCTCCCGGCGGTCCCCCGTCAGGAGGACCAGCCGGAGCCCCGCCGCGTGCAGCGCCGCCACGACCGCCGCGGCGGAGGACTTCAGGGGATCCGAGAGGAAGAGGACCCCCGAGAGGGTTCCTTCGAGGGAGACGTAAAGAGCGGTCTCTCCGGCTCCGGCGGAAGCAGCCCCTTCGAGGTCCGAAGAGTACGACCGGGGGTTCTCTTCGAATGACCCGAGCGCACCCGCGGCCGAGACGATCATCGGGCGCGATTCGCTCTCTCCGCCTTCCGAGAAGGACCGCGTTCCGACAGCCACGGCCGTTCCGCCGACGACGGCCCTCACCCCCTGCCCGGGAACGGAAAGAAAATCCGTCACCGGCGAGAGCGACAGGTTCCGCTCGGCCGCCGCGGACAGCACGGCGGCCGCCAGGGGATGTTCGCTGCCTCTCTCCGCCGCCGCGGCGAGCCCGAGGACCTCGTCCTCGCTGCGGCCGCCGAAGGCGCGGATCCTCGTGACCTTCGGTTTCCCCTCCGTCAGCGTCCCGGTCTTGTCGAGGACCAGGGTGTCCACGGCCGCGAGGCGCCCGAGGGCTTCGGCGGTCTTCTCGAGGACGCCCCAGAGCGCCCCCCCGGCCGCGCGCGCCATATCGGGGCGACCATGACGGACTGCGGCGTCGCGAGGCCGGGGGAGCAGGGGCAGGCGATGAGGAGGACCGCCACGGCGTTCACGAGGGCGTTCGCGACGCGCGGCTCGGGCCCGAACAGGAGCCAGACGGCGAACGAGGCGGCGGCGACGCCGACGACGGTGGGGACGAAGACCGCCGCGACCGAGTCCGCGAGGCGCTGGACCGGGGCGCGGCTCCGCTGCGCCTCGCCGACGAGCTTCACGATCCGGGCGAGGACCGTCTCCTTCCCGACGTGCTCGGCGCGCATCCGGAACGAGCCCGACCCGTTCAGCGTGCCGCCCGTCACCCGGCTCCCCGCCGTCTTGGCCACGGGGACCGGCTCGCCGGTCACCAGGGACTCGTCCACCGCGCTCGCCCCGTCGAGGACGACGCCGTCCACCGGGACCTTCTCGCCCGGCCGGACCCGGAGGACGGCCCCCCGCATCACGTCGGCGAGCGGCACGTCCCGCTCCTCGCTCCCGACGACGAGGCGCGCCGTCTTCGGGGAGAGGTCCATCAGCGCCCGGATCGCGTCGGACGTCTTCCGCCGCGCGCGAAGCTCCAGCACCTGCCCGAGGAGGACGAGCGTCGTGATCCCGGCGGCGGCTTCGAAATAGACGCCGTAGCCTGTGTGATGGCCTCCCGGAGCGCCTCGAGAAGAAGAGAAGAGAACGATCGCCGTCACGACGACGCTGTAGAGAAACGCCGCACCGGTCCCGAGGCCGATCAGCGTGAACATGTTGAGGCGGCGCGTCCTCAGGGAAACCCATGCCCTTTCGAAGAACGGTGCCCCGCCCCAGAGCACGACCGGCGTCGCGAGGAGCAGCTGAATCGCAAGCGAGAGGCGCGGCGGAACGGCCCCGGCCAGCCGGGGCGTCGACATCGCGACCATCTCGAGGGCCATCAGCGGAAGGGTCAGCACGAGGCTCACCCGGAACCGCCGCGTCATCTCCCGAAGCTCGGGGTTCTCACCCTCCGCCCCGCCCGCCGCCGCGACGTTCTCGGGCTCCAGCGCCATGCCACAGACGGGGCAGGCGCCGGGCTCTTTCTCGCGGACCTCGGGGTCCATGGGACAGATCCAGTCCGTTCCCCCGGCGGCGACTGGCTCCGGGGCGCCGGAGCGCAGCCGGTCCCACCGCTCGGCGCAGCGGACGCTGCAGAACCAGACCTTCTTCCCGCCGTCCTCGCGGACCGCCGCCGCCCGCGCGGGGTCCACGGTCATCCCGCAGACCGGGTCGATCTCACCCGTCGGAGGAAGCGCCGGGAGCGCGGGAAGCGAGAGGCCCGGGCCGTTCACCGCCTCCTTACAATACCTGCCCTTGAGAGACTTCCGCCGCTTCTTCGGCTACTTCCGCCGGCGCCCCGTCCCCTACGTCCTCGGCTTTGCGACGATGGCCGGCTCCACGGCCTTCTTCCTCGCGATGCCGCGGCTCGTCCGGCGGGCCATCGAGGCGCTCTCCGCGGGAGTCACCTCCGGGCGCCTCGCGGCGGCCGCCGGGCTGATCGTCCTGCTCGCGGTCGGCGACGCGATCTGTCTCTTCTTCACGCGGCGGCTCCTGATCGGCGCGTCGCGGGACGTCGAGTACGAGATGCGCGACGACCTCTTCGCGCACCTCCTCCGCCTTCCCCCGGCCTGGTACCGGAAGCACCGCGTCGGCGACCTCATGTCGCGCGCCGTGAACGACCTCGCCGCCGTCCGGATGCTGATCGGGCCGGGGATCATGCAGGCCGGCAACACGCTGCTGGTCGGCAGCGTCTCGGTCGTCCTGATGTTCCTCGTCTCGCCGTCGCTCACGTTCGTCGCGCTCTCCGTCTTCCCCGTCGTGGCCGTGGCGACGAAGGTCGTCGGGCAGGCGACCCACCGGCGCTTCACGAGGATCCAGGAGTTCTGGAGCGAGGTCTCGGCCGAGGCGCAGGAGAACTTCTCCGCCGCGCGCCTCGTCCGCGCCTCGGCGCGCGAGGCCTCCGAGGAGCTGCGGTTCGACGGGAAGAACCGCGAGCTCAAGGAGCGGAACCTGGGCCTCGCGCGGCTGAACGCCCTCTTCTTCCCGGTCCTCCAGCTCATCGTCGGGCTCGGCTTCGCGCTGACCCTCTGGGCCGGCGGACGCCAGATCCTCGCCGGCCGGCTCACCGTCGCCCGGTACGTCGAGTTCAACCTCTACATGGTGGAGCTGATCTGGCCGGCGATCGCCCTCGGCTGGGTGGTGAACCTCTGGCAGCGCGGCACCGCCTCGTGGAACCGGCTCCTGGAGCTCTGGGAGGCCGAGCCCCTCCCCGCCGAAGAGGCCGGAGGCGGCCCCCTGGCGGGCGACGTCGAGTTCCGCGATCTCTCCTTCGCCTACGGCGCGGAGCGCCCCGTCCTCGCCGGCGTCTCGTTCCGCGTCGCGGCGGGAACGACGACGGCGATCGTCGGCCGGACCGGCGCCGGCAAGTCGACGCTCCTCTCGCTCCTCCTCCGGCTCGACGAGCCGCCGCGCGGGACGGTCTTCGTCGGCGGGCGGGACGTGACGGAGATCCCGCGGCCGCTCCTCCGTCGAAGCGTCGCCGTCGTCCCGCAGGAGACGTTTCTCTTCTCCGCGACCCTCGCCGGGAACGTCGCCCTCGGGCGCCCGGACGCCCCGCCCGCCGACGTGGAGCGGACCGTCGAGGAGGCCGGCCTCGCGGCGGACGTGGCGCACTTCCCGAAGGGACTCGAGACCGTCGTCGGCGAGCGCGGCATCACGCTCTCGGGGGGACAGAAGCAGCGGACGGCCCTCGCGCGGGCCCTCCTGACCGACGCCCCGGTCCTGATCCTGGACGACGCCTTCTCCTCCGTCGACACGGAGACCGAGGCGAAGATCCTCTCGGGGCTGAAGGACGCGACCCGCGGGCGAACGGTCCTCCTCGTGTCGCACCGCCTCTCCACGCTCCGCAACGCCGACCGGATCGTCGTCCTGGAGCACGGCCGCGTGGCCGAGAGCGGAACGCACGAGGAGCTCCTCGCGGCGGGCGGCGTCTACGCCGAGCTGGCCGAGCGGCAGCGCCTCGCCGAGGAAGTGGAGGCCGCCTGATGGCCGAGATCCACGCCGGCCCCGCGGAGGAGGAGGCCCTCGGCAAGGCGTTCGAGCCGCGGATCTTCCGGCGGCTCGTCACGCTCGCGCGCCCGTACCGGCGCTACGTGGCGGGATCGGTGGCGGCCCTTCTCCTCGAGTCGGTCGTCCAGCTGGCCGGGCCCCTCCTGACGGCCGCCGCCGTCGACCTCCTCTTCACGAAGGAGTCGACCGGCGTCGCCGGCACCTCCCGCTTCGTCGCGGCCGCCTTCGCCCGGGCCGGCGTCGACGTCCGCGGGCCGCACGGGATGGAGGCGATCGCCCTGCTCTTCATCGCGACCGCTCTCGCCGGATTCGCCCTCACCTTCGTGATGGTGACCTGGACCTCGCGGATGGGACAGGGGGTGATGTACGACCTCCGGAAGGCGATCTTCGGCCACCTCCAGCGCGCCGACATCGCCCTCTTCGACCGGACCCCCGTCGGGCGGCTCATGACGCGCCTCACGACCGACGTCGACGCCCTGAACGAGCTCTTCACGTCGGGCTTCGTCGCCCTCCTCGGGGACGTCCTCGTCCTCCTCGGAATCGTCGTCCTCCTCTTCACGATGAACCCGCCGCTCGCGGCGGTCACCTTCGCGATCCTCCTGCCGATGCTCTGGGTGACGAACTGGTTCCGGAAGGGGGCGCGCGACACCTACCGAGACGTCCGCGTGAAGATCGCCCGCGTCAACGCCTTCCTGCAGGAGCACCTCTCGGGCATCGGCGTCGTCCAGCTCTTCTCGCGCGAGGCCGTGGCGCGGCGGGAGTTCTCCGGGATCAACGGCGCCCACCGCGCCGCGAACATCGAGTCGATCTTCTACTACTCCGTCTTCTACCCGGCCCTCGACTTCCTCTCCGCCCTCGGCATGGCGGCGATCGTCTGGTACGGGGGCGGGCAGATCGTCCGCGGGACGATGACGCTCGGCGGCCTCGTCGCCTTCCTCCAGTACTCGAAGCGCTTCTACCGGCCGCTGATGGACCTCTCCGAGAAGTACAACATCCTGCAGGCGGCCATGGCGTCCTCGGAGCGGATCTTCCAGCTCCTCGACGCCGCCCCGTCCGTGACCGCCCCGGCCGACCCCGCCCCGGCGCCGGAGCCCTTCCGGGGCGACGTCGGCTTCGAGGAGGGCCGCTTCGCCTACAAGCCCGGCGAGGAGATCCTCAAGGGGGTCTCCTTCCGCGTCCCGCCGGGACAGACCGTGGCGCTCGTCGGGGCCACCGGCGCCGGCAAGTCGACCATCCTCTCGCTCCTACTCCGCTTCTACGACGTCACCGCCGGCCGGATCCTCGTGGACGGAACCGACCTGCGTCGCTTCGACCCGGTCCGCTTCCGCGAGCGGATGGCGATCGTCCAGCAGGACACGTTCCTCTTCACGGGGACGATCGCCGAGAACGTCTCCTTCTTCGACCCGGCGATGCCGCGGGAGACGATCGAGACCGCCTGCCGCGACGTCGGCCTCGGACCCCTCCTCGACCGGCTTCCCGCCGGCCTCGAGACGCGCCTCACCGAGCGCGGCGGCGGCCTGTCGGTCGGCGAGAAGCAGCTCGTCTCCTTCGCCCGCGCCCTCGCCCGCGACCCGCGCCTCCTGATCCTCGACGAGGCCACGTCGAGCGTCGACCCGGAGACGGAGGCGCTCATCGAGAAGGCCGTGACGCGCCTCCTGGCCGGCCGCACCTCCATCGTGGTCGCCCACCGGCTCTCCACCGTCGTGCGCGCCGACAACATCCTCGTCCTCTCGCACGGCGAGGTCCGCGAGGCGGGGCGGCACGAGGAGCTCCTCGCCCGCGGCGGCCTCTACGCCCGCCTCTACGCGCTGCAGCTCAAGGACCGGGAAGCCGCGGCCTGAGGTCTCCCCCGGGCCCGCGGCGACGGGCGGCGCCTACTGGCCCTTCGGCGCCTGCTTCTTCATCATCTCCTCGATCATCTTCCGCTGCTCGGGCGTCATGTTCTCCATCGCCTTCTGGAGCTGCTTCTGGGCGTCCTCCATCTGCTTGGCCTGCTCGGGCGTCTGCGCGAAGTTGCCCATCATGGAGGTTTCCTTGTAGCCGGCCGGCACGGTGAACATCGAGGCCGGCACGCTGTGGCGGTCGACCTTGACGATCTCCATCGCGGTCTTCATCCCCGGCTGGTCCTTCATCGTCATCGTGAGGCGGACGGGATACCCCTCGACCCCGTTGTCCCGGAGCGCCTTCATCCAGTCGCCGCCGCGGGAGTCGCGCTGGAGGGCCCGCATCCACTCGCCGCTCATGAACTCCCGGGAGATGCAGGCCTCGATGTTCTGCCCGCCCTTGTCCTCCGTGACGCGGACGTTCTCGCACGAGAGGCCGGCGACCGAGTCCTTCCCCAGCTTCGTGACGGTGAACTTCTTCTCCTGCTTCTCGATCTTCCCGGCCAGCTCCTTCATCTCCTTCGTGTTGATCACGGCGTAGGTCTTCATGGCGTCGTTCACCGAGTAGACGACGTCGGGATTCGCGAGCTTCCCGAGCATGACCATCCGGAAGGGCTTGCCGCCCGTCATCTTCGCCGTGTCGGGGCTCGCCATCTCCATCTCGCTCCGCCAGCCGACCTTCGAGACGTACGTCTTGCCCGTGCCGTTCATCATGACCTCGCCGTGAGCGCCCGTCGTCGAGATCTTCATCTCCGCCACGCCTTCGAACTGGGCGTTCGCGGCGCCGGCGGCCAACAGCAGGAGGAGGGCGCTTCGCATGAGATTCTTCACGTCAGGGACTCCTTTCATCGTCGGGCCGAAAGTCTACAACGCCGCCCCGGCGCTCATCCGGCCCGGCGGAGGCGACCGGCGGTCTCGGCGGCCTCCTCGAAGGAGACCACGACGAGGGTCTGGTCGTCCTCCGGCGGGCGGTTCCGGGTGAAGGAGCTCACGGCCTCGAGGAGCGCGCGGCGGATCTCCTCGGTGGAGGCCGCGCCGTGCTTCGCGAGGAGGGCCTCGAAGCGGTCGAAGCCGAACGGCTCCCCGTCGTCGTCGAGCGCCTCGATGAGGCCGTCGCTGTAGAGGATCAGACGGTCGCCCGGGGCGAAGGTCGTCTCGCGGACCGCGAAGGGCGTCCGCCGCCTCACGCCGAGCGGGAACCCCCAGGCCGAGACCTCCTCCACCGTCCCCGTCGCCCCCCGGAAGACGTAGGGGTCGAGGTGGCCGGCCGAGGACCACGTCAGGACCCGGCGGTCGAGGTCGAGGACGCCGAAGAAGAAGGTCATCAGGATCCGCTTCGGGGCCGTCTTCAGGACGGTCTCGTTCAGGACCTCGAGCACCCGCTGCGGCGAGGCGTCGTACCCCACCTGCACCAGAAGGGCCGCCTTCGCCATCGCCATGACGATGCCGCTCGTCAGCCCGTGCCCCGAGACGTCGCCGAGCGCGAGGCCCAGCTTCCCCTCCGGGAGCGCCAGGAAGTCGAAGTAGTCCCCCCCGATCTCCGTCGCCGCCCGGTAGTGCGAGGCGACGCGCGCGCCGGAGAGGTCGGGCGCCCCCCGCGGCAGGAGGGCCGACTGGATCCGGTTCGCCGCGTCGATCTCGGCCTTGATCCGCTCGCGCTCGACGATCCGCTTCACGTGGGGGGCGAGGTCGTCGTAGGCGTACTCGACGCGCCGCCGCGTGGCGACGCCGGCCGCGCCGAGCGCCGTCAGGACGCCGAGCGGGAGGGCCAGCGCCGCGACCGGCCCGGCCAGCGCCGCCCCCGTGAGGCCGGGAAGGAGCGGGCCGAAGGACGTCAGGAGCGA
>DAOMFB010000053.1:0-11186 GCA_035429585.1 Thermoanaerobaculia bacterium | reverse complement strand
ACGCCCATGCTCAAGTCCGCCGAGCTTGGTCTCAAGGTCGGAAAGGAAGAGTACGACCGGCAGCTCCCGAAGCTGCGCCTCGCCCTCCTCCAGGCCCACTGGGAGATCCACCAGGCCCGCGTCCCCGTCGTCGTCGTCATCTCCGGCCCGGAGATCTCCGGGAAGGGCGAGCTGATCAACCGCCTCGCCGCCTGGCTCGATCCCCGCGGCCTCGAGGTGAACGCCTTCGGCCCGGCCTCCGACGAGGAGCGGGAGCGCCCGCCCTGGTGGCGGTTCTGGCGCTCCCTGCCGCCGCGCGGAAAGGTCGGCATCTTTCTCGGGTCGTGGTACACGGTCCCGATCATCGGGCGCGTCGAGGGAGACCTCGGCAAGTCGGCCTTCCAGCGCGAGCTCGACCGGATCGCCTTCTTCGAGCGGATGCTCGCGGAGGACGGGGCGCTGATCGTCAAGTTCTGGCTCCACCTCTCGAAGAAGGACCAGAAGAAGACGCTCCGGCGGCACGAGGCCGACCCCCGGACGCGCTGGCGCGTGACGCCGATCGACTGGAAGGCGTTCCGGGTCTACGACCGCTTCGCGAAGTGGTCCGAGACGGCCCTCCTCCGGACCGACGCGCCGCACGCCCCGTGGGTCGTCGTGGACGCGGCGGACGGGAACCACCGGGACCTCGCCGTCGGGCGGTATCTCCTCGCCGCGCTCCGGCGGGGCGCCGAGGCCGTGAAGGAGAAGAGCGGCGCCGCGAAGATCGCCCGGCGCGCCACGTCGGTTCCCTCCGCCGGCCGGATCGTCCCCGGCGCCGAGGGGAACGTGCTCGACACGGTCGACCTCGCCCGGCGGGTCTCCGACGAGGCGTACCGCAAGGAGCTGGCGACGCTGCAGGGACGCGTCGGCGCGCTGACGCGCAAGGCGTACGGGAAGAAGGTCTCGAGCGTCCTCGTCTTCGAGGGGTGGGACGCCGGCGGCAAGGGGGGGACGATCCGCCGGCTGACCGAGGCGATCGACCCGCGGCTCTATCGCGTCGTGCCGATCGCCGCGCCGACCGAGGAGGAGCGGGCCCAGCACTACCTCTGGCGCTTCTGGCGGCACCTGCCGCGCGACGGGCGGGTCACGATCTTCGACCGCTCCTGGTACGGGCGGGTCCTCGTGGAACGGGTCGAGGGCTTCGCGCGGCCGGAGGAATGGGAACGTGCCTACCTCGAGATCAACGACTTCGAGGAGCAGCTCGCCGAGCACGGCGCGGTCGTCCTGAAGTTCTGGCTCCACGTCTCCCCGGAGGAGCAGCTCCGGCGCTTCCGCGAGCGCCAGCGCGTCGGCTTCAAGAAGCACAAGATCACCGACGAGGACTGGCGGAACCGGAAGCAGCGCGAGGCGTACCTCGCGGCGATCTCGGACATGGTGGCCCGGACCGACACCCCCTCGGCGCGCTGGACGCTCGTGGCCGCGAACGACAAGAAGGTCGCCCGCCTCGAGGTCCTCGAGGCGTACGCGGCGAAGCTCGCCGAGGCCCTCTGAGACCGGCCCCCGGGGGGAGTATCGTTCCGCCCGTCCGCCGCGATCCCGACCGAAGGAGACGCCCGTGACGCGATTCGCCGCCCTCGTCGTCGGCCCGTTCCTCGCCCTCGCCGCTCCCGGGGCGCCCCCCGCGGTGGAGGCGGCCGCCCCGGGGAGCGCCTCCGGCCCGGAGGCGACGCTGTCGGCGCAGATGGAAGGGCTCTCCTTCCGCTCCATCGGACCCTTCCGGGGAGGGCGCGTCGTGGCGGTGGCCGGCGTGGCGGGGAAGCCCCTCACGTACTACTTCGGCGGCACCGGCGGCGGCGTCTTCCGGACGACCGACGGCGGCCAGAGCTGGGAGCCGGTCTCCGACAGGTTCTTCAGGACCGGCTCCGTCGGCGCCCTCGCGGTGGCCGAGTCCGACCCGAACGTGATCTACGCGGGGATGGGCGAGGCGTGCATCCGGGGGAACACCTCCCGCGGCGACGGCGTCTGGAAGTCGACGGACGCCGGGAGGAGCTGGAAGAACGTCGGTCTCGCCGGCACGCAGCAGATCTCGGCCGTCGTCGTCCACCCGAAGAACCCCGACGTCGTCTGGGTCGCGGCGCTCGGGCACACGTGGGGGCCGAACCCCGAGCGCGGGATCTTCCGGACGGCGGATGGCGGCGCCACGTGGAAGAAGGTCCTCTTCGTGGACGAGAAGACCGGCGCGAGCGACCTCTCGATCGACCCGTCGAACCCGCGGATCCTCTACGCCGGCCTCTGGCAGGTGACGCGCAAGCCGTGGGCGCTCGAGAGCGGCGGGCCGGGCTCGGGCCTCTGGAAGTCGACCGACGGCGGCGACACGTGGAAGAAGCTCGCCGGCGGCCTCCCCGAGGGGACGGTGGGGAAGGTCTGCGTCGCGGTCTCTCCGGCGCGCCCCGACCGCGTCTTCGCGATGGTGGAGGCCGAGAAGGGGGGCCTCTACCGGACCGACGATGGCGGGGAGAAGTGGACCCGCGTCAACGACGAGAACAAGCTCCGCCAGCGGGCGTGGTACTACTCGCACGTCGTCGCCGACCCGAAGAGCGCCGACACCGTCTACGTCCTGAACGTCCAGTTCCAGAAGTCGGTCGACGGCGGGAAGACGTTTGCCGCCGTCCGGACTCCTCACGGCGACAACCACGCCCTCTGGATCGACCCGGCCGACCCGGGCCGGATGATCGAGGGGAACGACGGCGGCGCGACCGTCAGCTTCGACGGCGGTCGGAGCTGGTCCACCGTCCTGAACCAGCCGACGGCGCAGTTCTACCGGGTCGTGACGGACGACCGCGTCCCGTACCGCGTCTACGGCGCGCAGCAGGACAACACGACCGTCTCCATCGCGAGCCGGACGCGCGGCTCCGGCATCGGCCTGACGGACTGGTACGACGTCGGCGGGTGCGAGAGCGGCTGGATCGCCCCGGACCCGAAGAACCCCGACCTCGTCTACTCGGGCTGCTACGGCGGCTCCATCACCCGGTACGACCACCGGACCGGCGAGGAGCGCGAGGTCGTCGCCTGGCCGCAGCTCGCCGTGGGGCGCGCGGCGAAGGACCTGAAGTACCGCTTCCAGTGGAACGCGCCGATCCTCGTCTCCCGGCACGACCCGAAGGTCCTCTACCACGCGGCGCAGAAGCTCCTGAAGTCGACGGACGAGGGGCGGACCTGGTCCGAGATCAGCCCCGACCTGACGCGGAACGATCCGGCGAAGCAGCAGAAGTCGGGGGGGCCGATCACGAAGGACGACACCGGCGTCGAGGTCTACGACGTGATCTTCGCCCTCGCCGAGTCGCCCCTGGAGCCGGGCACGATCTGGGCGGGGACGGACGACGGCCTCGTCTGGGTCACGCGCGACGGCGGCAGGAACTGGTCGAACGTGACGCCGAAGGGCCTGCCGGAGTGGATCCAGATCAACGCGATCGACGTCTCCGCCCACGAGAAGGGGACGGCCTACGTCGCGGCGACGCGGTACAAGTTCGACGACGACCGTCCCTTCCTCTACCGGACGAACGACGGCGGGAAGAGCTGGACGAAGATCGTGGCCGGGATCCCCGACGGCGCCTTCACCCGCGTCGTCCGCGAGGACCCCGTCCGCCGCGGACTCCTCTTCGCCGGGACCGAGACGGGCCTCTACCTCTCCGTCGACGACGGCGCGAGCTGGCAGCCGTTCCAGCGGAACCTTCCCGCCGTCCCGATCACGGACCTGACGGTGAAGAACGACGACCTCGTCGTGGCGACGCAGGGGCGCTCGTTCTGGATCCTGGACGACATCACGCCCCTCCGCGCCTGGAAGCCGGAGATCGCGGCGAAGGAGGTCCACCTGTTCGCCCCCGCGCCGGCGATCCGGATGGCCGGCGGGGGCGCCTGGTGGACGGAGGCCGAAGGCGGCCCGCGCCTCGTGGGGCAGAACCCGGCGAACGGGGCCTACCTCTACTACTGGCTCCGGGAGAAGCCCTCCGACAAGGCGAAGGGGAAGGACGCGCTCACGATCGAGATCCTCGACGGCGAGACGGTCCTCCGGACCTTCACGAGCGAGAAGCCTCCCGAGCCCGGGGAGGGGGCGCCGCCGCCGGACGAGGGCCGCGAGCGTCCGCTCGAGCCGAAGGCGGGGCTGAACCGCTTCGTCTGGGACCTCCGGATGCTCAAGGCCCCGCTCGTCCCGAAGGCCGTCGTCTGGGGGAACACCCAGGGGCCGAAGGTGGCGCCCGGGAGCTACACGGTCCGGCTGAAGAAGGGGGAGAGCGTCCTGACCCAGCGGATCGACGTGCGGCCGCACCCGGAGCTCCGGATCTCCGAGGCCGACCTCGCGGCGCAGGCCGCGTTCCTCCGCGACGTCCGGGACCGGATCGGCGACACGCACCAGGCCGTCGTCCGGATCCGCGACGTCAAGGCGCAGACGAAGGAGGTCGCGTCGCGGGCGGAGAAGCTGGGGAAGAAGGAGCCCGTCGGCGCGAAGGCGGCGGCCCTGACGGAGAAGCTCACGGCGATCGAGGAGCAGCTCGTCAACCCGAAGCTCCGGTCGTCGCAGGACGTCCTGAACTTCACCCCGGCGCTCGACCATCAGTTCGTCGGCGTCGCCTCGGCCGCCGCCAGCGCCGACGGCGCGCCGCGCCCCGCCGAGAGGGAGTACCTCGCCGAGCTGACGGCGAAGCTGGACGCTCTCCTCGCCGAGACGAACGCCGTCTTCGAAAGGGATCTCGCCGGGTTCAACGCCGCGGTCCAGGACGCGGGGATCCCCCCCGTGTCGGTTCTCCCGAGGAGCGACAGGAAGTGAAACCTCTCCACACATCGTCCGCAGCCCTCTTCTTCGCGGCGGCCCTCGCTGCCGCCGGGAGCCCTCCCATGCAGATCACCTCGACCGCCTTCCCGAACAACGGCTCCATCCCCGCGAAGCACACGTGCGAAGGCGCGGACGTCTCCCCGGCGCTCGCCTGGTCGGGCGCGCCGGCCGGGACGAAGTCGTTCGCGCTGATCGTGGACGACCCGGACGCGCCCGACCCGGCCGCGCCGAAGATGACCTGGGTCCACTGGGTCCTCTACGGCATCCCGGCGACGGCATCGGGGCTTCCCGAAGGCGTCGCCCCGTCGGCCCTCCCCCAGGGGACGTTCGAGGGGGTGAACGACTGGAAGCGGACGGGCTGGGGCGGCCCCTGTCCGCCGATCGGCCGGCACCGCTACTTCTTCAAGCTGTACGCGCTCGACGCCGTCCTCCCCGACCTCGGAAGGCCGACGAAGCCGAAGCTCGAGGGGGCGATGAAGGGGCACGTCCTCGCCGAGACGCAGCTCGTGGGGACGTACCAGAAGGGCCGGTAGCCGCTCCTCCTTTCGCGGAGGGCTCGCGGCCCCGGCCGGCTTCCCGCTGGCATCGGTGTTGCTGACGCCGGGCGTCCGCCGGCGAGGTGTCGCCTCCGTGGGACGGCCGGCACCGAAGTCCGTTCCGTGGGATGCGATCACTCCGGTCAAGGAGGTGCCTGGTGAAAGATGGACTCGAGCGGTGTCCGAAGGGCGTATCGCGTGGGGCCGGCGTCTTCCGAAGGGCTCGCGTCCGGTTCGCCGGTCTCGCGGTTGTCTCCGTGGTCTTGGTCACCGCCTGCGAGAACAAATCGCCGACGGAGCCGGTCGTGGTGACGCCGACCCCGACGCCGACGGTCACGCGGACGTCGACGCCGAACGTTCCCGCGACGCCGACGTCCGTGCCGGCCACGCCCACCTCGACGCCGGGCGCATCGTCGACGCCGACGCCGACGCAGACGCCGACTTCGCCCGCATCGGCGACCTCCACGCCGACACAGACCCCGACCTCTCCTCCCGGGGCGACGTCCACGCCCACACGGACGCCGACCTCGCCCCCATCGGCGACGTCCACGCCGACGCCCACATCACCGCCGCCCACGGCGACGGCGACGGCGACGGCGACTCCGACTCCGACCCCGACGCCGACGTCCACTCCGGCGGGCGTCACGCTGACCTCCCTGCAGACGTCCGTCTTCAACGGCTGCACCGGCTGCCACGGAGGGGGAAGCCCCACGGCCGGGATGAACCTCAGCTCCGGGAAGTCCTACTCGAACCTCGTCAACGTTCCCGCGACGACGATGAGTGGGACGCGAGTCATCCCATTCAACGCGGCCGGGAGCGTTCTCGTGCAGAAGCTGGCCGGCGGCCACCGCTCGGTCTCGGCCACCAACCAGAACAACATCAAGAGCTGGATCTCGGCCGGGGCGCTGAACAACTAGCGGCGCGGGGGGACGGGCGGCGCGACGCGCCGCTCGTCCTTCGACTCCTCCATCTCCTCGGGGGTCCTCGGCCAGTCGCCCTTGAGGAGGCGGGAGAGGGAGCGGTCCGCCAGGAGCCGGCCCCCCGTCTGGCACTCGGGGCAGTAGTTCGTCTCGTTCTCGGCGTAGACGATCCTCTGGACCCCGGCCCCGCAGGCGGGGCAGGGCTTGCCGAATCTCCCGTGCACGGCCATCCCCTCGCGGAATGCGGTCACCTTTTCCGGGAAGGAGTCGCCCGCCTCGAGCCGGAGGCGGCTGGTCCACTCGACGAGGGTCAGCGTCGCCGCGTCGAAGAGGCGCCCGATCTCGTCGTCCGACAGCTTCCGGGTCAGGGCGACGGGAGAGAGGCGGGCGCGGTGGAGGATCTCGTCGGAATAGGCGTTTCCGATCCCGGAGAAGAGGCGCGGGTCGGTCAGGGCGCGCTTCAGCGTGTGGTTCTCCATCGTCAGGGCCGTCCGGAACGACGAGAGGTCGGCCTCGAGGACTTCCAGCCCGCCGGGGTCCAGGGCCGCGAGCGACTCGATCCCGCGGACGAGGCGGATCCACGCTCTCTTCTTCGGGCTCGCCTCGGTCAGGAGGAGCGTCCCGCCGTTGAAGTCGAAGGCCGCGAGGCCGGATTTCCCCGGGATCGCCGCGGGAGGGAGGCCCGGCCTCCACCGGAGCCGCCCCGCGACCATCAGGTGGATCGCGAGGTACAGATCGCCGTCGAGGGCGAGGACGATCCGCTTCCCCATCCGGCGGACCGACTGGACCATTCGACCCTCGGCGTCGGTCAGCGGCGGGGCGACCGAGCGGAGGACGAAGGGGCTCCGGAGGCGGACGCGCCGGAGGTCCGTCCCGGCCAGCCGGCGGGCCAGCTGCTCGACGTAGACGGATACGTCCGGCAGTTCGGGCATTTCCGGCGAGAATAAGCCCGTGCCGCAGATTCTCTGCCGCCAGGAGAACGGTTCCCGGGCGCCCTCGCGGGCCGGCCGGCCCGGTCTCTCCCCGGTCCAGCTCCAGAAGGGGGTCTCCCGCCTCGGGAACCTCGGCCTCCTCGCGGCCGGTGCGTCGGCGGCCTTCTCCGTCGTGGGGCGGGTCATCGCCGTGCAGAGCCCGCAGCCCGTTCCGCTGCCGTCGATCCTCCCCTTCGCCGAGATATCGGCCGTTCTCGTCTCCCTCGCCATGTTCGCCTACACGCGGCGGCCCGGAGTCGACGCCGGCGAAGCGCTCGACCGGGGCCTCGTCTACCAGGTCCTGATGGGCTTCCTGATGGGCGTCATGTACCACGCCTTCCCGTGGACGGGCGTCGCCTCGCCGCGGGGCTGGACGCCCGTGGCCGTCTGGATCGTCGCCTTCCCGCTCATGGTTCCGGGGACGCGCGGCAAGACGACGCTCGCCACGATCGCGACGGCGCTCATGGACCCGGCGGGGCTCCTCGTCAACGTGGCGACGGGGGCGTCGCTTCCGTCCCCCGTCTTCCTCGCGCAGCTCTTCCTGCCGACGGCCGTCGCCGTCGGCATCGCCCTCGCGGGCGCGCGGGTCGTCCACCAGCTGACCGTCGAAGCGGAGACGGCGAGCGAGATGGGCTCCTACCGGCTCGTGTCGCTGATCGGAAAGGGAGGGATGGGCGAGGTCTGGCGCGCCGAGCACCGGATGCTCGCCCGGCCCGCCGCCATCAAGATCATCCGTCCCGACGGGGCCGGGGGGCGCGAGGCCATCGAGCGGTTCAAGCGCGAGGCCGAGGCCACGGCCACGCTCCGCTCGCCGCACACGGTGCAGCTCTACGACTTCGGCCTGACGGACGACGGCTGCTTCTTCTCGGTCATGGAGCTCCTCGACGGCTTCGCGCTCGACGACATGGTGGAGCGCTGGGGGCCGATGCCGCCGGCGCGGACGGTGCACGTCCTCCTGGGCGTCTGCCGGTCGCTCCGTGAGGCGCACCGGCTGGGGCTCGTCCACCGCGACATCAAGCCGGGGAACATCTTCCTCTGCCGGTCGGGGACCGAGGTGGACCACGTGAAGGTCCTCGACTTCGGGCTCGTCAAGGAGATCGCGAACCCCGACGCCAGCGTGACGCAGACCGGCTTCATCACGGGGACGCCTGGCTTCATGGCCCCCGAGATGGCGCTCGGGAAGAAGGAGATCGACGGCCGGACCGACCTCTACTCCCTCGGCTGCGTCGGCTTCTTCCTCCTGACCGGCGAGACGGTCTTCGAGAAGAAGACGCCGATCGAGATCATCATGGACCACGCCCGGACGCCGCCGCCGCGCCCGTCGGAGAAGTCGGGGATCGCGATTCCGGAGGGGCTCGAGGACCTCCTCATGGACTGCCTCGCGAAGGATCCCAAGGAACGGCCCGACAGCGCGCGGGAGGTGGAGCGGCGGCTCTGGGCCCTCTACCTGCCGGACATCTGGACGCCCGACCGGGCCGAGCGCTGGTGGGCCGAGCATGTCTCGCCGTTCCTCCCGCAGGCCACGGCGCACGTCGAGACGCCGCCGACCCGGGTGGACCCGGCCTGAGGGAGGCGGCGATGTGCGGCCGCTACTTCTTCTTCACCCCGGCCGACATCGTCGCGGAGCGCTTCCGCCTGACCGGGGCGCCGCCGCTGCGCCCGCGGTACAACATCGCGCCGCAGTCCGAGGCCCCCGTCATCGTGGCCGAGGGCGGCGCCCGGCGCCTCGTGCCGATGCGGTGGGGCCTCGTCCCGTCGTGGTCGAAGGACGCGGCGTCGGCCTACCGGATGATCAACGCGCGGGCGGAGACGGCGCCCGAGAAGCCGAGCTTCCGCGGGCCGTTCCGGCGGCAGCGCGCCCTCGTCCCCGCGGACGGCTTCTACGAATGGAAGCGGGAGGGGGCCGGGAAGCGCCCGTTCGCCCTGTGGCTCGCCTCCCGCGAGCCGTTCGCGATGGCCGGGCTCTGGGACCGGTGGAAGACGCCGGAGGGGGGCGAGCTGCTCTCCTTCACGATCCTGACGACCGCGGCCAGCGCGTCCGTCTCGCCGATCCACGACCGGATGCCGGTCATCCTCCCGCCCGCGGCCGAGGCGACGTGGCTCGACCCGGGCCAGAGCGAGGGGGCCCTCAAGGCGCTCCTCGTCCCCTTCGCGGGGGAGCTGGAGGCGGTGCCCCTCTCGACGGCCGTCAACAACCCGAGGAACGACGGGCCGGAGCTCCTCGCCCCGGCGGGCTGAGGCTCTTCTCTCTCAGGGGACGGGGAGCGGCGGCGGGGCGACCGGCTCCGGCGTCTCCGCCTCGGCGACCTCGACGCGGTTCCTCCCGCGCCGCTTGGCCCGGTAGAGGGCGTGGTCCGCGGCGCGGACGAGCGCCTCGGCCGAGAGCGACTCGCCCGGGTCCACGGCCGCCACGCCGAAGCTCGACGTGATCGAGACGGGCGGTGCGTCGGCCGGGCGGATCTCCTCCGACTCCAGCCCCGCCCGGAGCCGCTCCGCGAGGACCGCGGCCTCGGTCCGGCCGCAGTCCGGGAGGACGACGAGGAACTCCTCGCCGCCCCAGCGTCCCACGGCGTCGTGGGGGCGGACGAGGGCCTGCATCCGCCGTCCGGTCTCGTAGAGGGCGCGGTCGCCGGCCTGATGGCCGTAAGCGTCGTTGATGTCCTTGAACCAGTCGAGGTCGGCCAGGACGACGGCGAAGGGGCTGCCCTGGTGCCGGGCCCGCCGCAGGCCGCGCTCGACGACGTCGAGGATCGCCGACCGGTTCCAGAGCCCCGTCACCGTGTCGCGCGTCGCCTGCGCGTGAAGCGCCTCGCGCGACTCCTCCAGCTCGTGCGTCTTCTCGGCCAGCTCCCGGACGAGGTCCCGCGAGAGCCGGATGACCTCCTTCAGCCGCCCCCGGACCCGGTCCGCCGGACGGGAGGCGACGGCGAGGTAGAGGCACGCGATCCAGATGAAGAAGGCCTTCATCAGCCCGAGGGGCCAGTCCACGGCGTGGCCGAGCGCGGACCGGAGGAGGAGCATTCCGAGGTACGCCGCCGTCCCGACGTGGCCGTAGACGAGGACGTGAAGGCTCCCGCGCGAGCTCTGGTTCGCGACGTGCGCCGTGGGGACCCAGAAGTAGAGGCTCTTCTCCGCCCCGGTCAGCCAGATGGCCGAGGTGATCGGCAGGAAGTCGACGGCGAGGGCCGCGAGCGCCACCGGCATCGCCGCCCGCCCGCGCTCGGCGAGCCGCTGGGCCACCGACGAGAGTGCCGCCCAGCCGAGGGAGAGGGCGAGCCACCAGTGGAGGGAGGAGGTCGGAACCTCCGGGCCGATGAACCGCCCGTGCATCCAGATCCCGAACGTGAGGACCAGGAAGCCGAAGACGCGGAGCGTCGGAATCTCGACCGCGAACAGGCGGTGGTCGCGCGCCCGCTTCCGCGACTCCGCGGCGACGGCATCGAGGTCGAGGTCGGATCGAAGGAGGACCATCGGGCTTTCGGAACGCCTGAAAACGCGAGGATAGCCCGGCCGGGGCCGGATTCGAATCCGGAAGGCGGGGGAGAGAGAATGAAACGATGCGCCGCCTCCTCGCCGCCGTCGCCGTCGCGGCCCTCGCCGCCTGTGCCTCCACCGGCCCGCCGTCCGCCGCGCGGCCGAGCGCGCTCGTGCTCGTCGAGGTCTCCGGGGGGAGCCCGGACGCCGAAGCCTTCGTGGCGCGGTTCCTGTCGGTCCTCTCCGACGCCGGGTCGAGGAGCGTGACCGACGCCCGCCTCTCCGGGGCCCGGCTGGACGTCCTGCGCGATCCGGGGTCGTCCGAGGCCGCCCGCTTCCGCTCCGTCCACCCGGGGGACGGCTATCTCGGCTTCGACCTCCCGCCCTGCTTCCCGGCCGGGGGCGCCGCCGGCAGCAGGGCCACCGCGAGGGTCACGGTGTTGTTGCCGGAGGGGGGCGTCTTCGTAAAGTACGAGACGTACGCCTCGAACGCCAC
>DAOMFB010000052.1:0-11377 GCA_035429585.1 Thermoanaerobaculia bacterium | reverse complement strand
GCCGGCGGTCCCGGCGCGCTACGCCCCCGGAGCTCCCTAGGGCTGCAGCTCGGACGTGATCGTGGCCCCTCCCATCTGGGGGAGCGTGGCGCTGGTCTTCACGACCTTGCGGGAGTCCTTCGCGATCCAGACGGTCGTCACGCCGGGGTCGCCCTCCGCGGAGGAGACCTCGGCCTTCCACGCCGCGAACGTGCCGGCGGCGACGGTCACGTCCTCGGCGCCGAGCACCTTGATCTGCTTCAGGGCCGCCTTCTGCTTCTGGACCTCGAAGTTGCGGAACGTGGCCGAGTAGCCCTCGGCGAGGGGAAGTCGGGCCAGCACCTCCCAGGCGCCGGCGCCGTCGGCGAAGACGGGGCCGCCGAGGTCGGCCTCGAAGGCCTTCGGGTCGCCCCCCATCGCCATCGTCCCGGTCGCCTTGCCGTCCTTGAAGGCGACGTCGATCGCCACGGGTCCCTGCCGGATGGTTCGCTTCAGGGAGACGAGCGTGCCCTTCTCCAGGGTCACCGTGTCCACCGCCTCGCCCATCGGGAGCTTCGCCGTGTCGGTGACGACCCATGTGCCGCCGTCCTCCTTCGTCACGCGGGAGACGGAGATCGGCATCGACTGGCCGCCCGCCAGGATCGCTCCAAGGTAGCTACGCGTGCCAGCCGAGAGGTCCGCCGCGGGCTTCGGCGCCCCGACGGCGGCCGCGTCGACCTTCTTCGTGAGGACGACCGTCTTCGGGTCGACCGTGATCTCCTTCAGGCGCGCCACGACCTCGGGCGTGCCCCCCTCCTGAAACCGCCCGCCGAGGTGCTTCGCGAAGAAGGCCTCGGCGGCGGCGAAGAGGGCCATGTTGTTCACGGGGCGCGCGAAGCCGTGCCCCTCATCCGGTGCCAGGATGTACTCGACGGGGAAACCGCGGTCGCGCAGCGCGATCACGATCTGCTCCGACTCGGCCTTCTTCACGCGCGGGTCGTTGGCGCCCTGCGCCACGAGGAGCGGGGTCCGGATCTTCGAGGCGGAGAAGAGGGGCGACTGGCGCTCCAGCTGCTTCTTCCCCTCGGGGGTGTTCGGGTTCCCCATCCGCTCGTGGAAGATGACGCGCCCCGCCTCCCAGTAGGGCGGGATCGTCTCGAGCAGCGTCAGGAGGTTGGACGGCCCGACGATGTCGACCCCGGCCGCGTAGACGTCGGGCGTGAAGGCGACACCGGCCAGCGTGGCGTAGCCGCCGTACGAGCCGCCCATGATGCCGACGCGCTTCGGGTCGGCGATTCCCTGGGCCACGAGGTACTTCACCCCCGACGTGATGTCGTCCTGCATCCGGTCGCCCCACTGCCGGTTCCCCGCGTTCAGGAACTTCTTCCCGTAGCCGGTGGAGCCGCGGAAGTTGGGCGCCAGGACGGCGTAGCCCCGGTTGGCCAGGAACTGCGCGTAGTTGTTGAAGCCCCAGCCGTCACGCGCCCAGGGGCCTCCGTGCGGGAAGACGACGGCCGGGAGGTTCTTCGCGGGGATCCCCTTCGGCAGCGTGAGGAACGCGGGGATCTCGAGGCCGTCGGAGGACTTGTACGTGACGGCCTTCATCGGGGCCATCTGCTCGCGCGGGATCCGCTCCCGCACCTTGTACTGCAGGTCGAGCTTCTTCGCCTTCCGGTGGAAGAGGTAGCGCGTCCCGGGGTCGACGTCGCTCGAGACGGCGATCATCCAGAGCCCGTCGTCGGCGGTGACCGAGCCGAGCGAGATCTCGGTGTTCGGAAACTGCTTCTCGAGGAAGCGGTAGTCGGCCTCGCTCGCCTTGTCGCGGAAGTAGACGCGCGTCCGCTCGTCCTCGTAGGCCGTGGCCACCAGCTCGTCCGTCGCCTGCGAGAAGATCGCCTCGCCGAAGTCGACGCGCCCCTTCGGGTCGGACTCGACGAGCTCCTCCTTCCCCGTCTCCGGGTCGAAGAGGACCAGCCGGATGAGGTCGGGCTCGCCCTTGTTCGTTTCGATGTAGACCCGCTTACCGTCCTTGTGAAAGCGGACGATCTCGCACGTCTCGAAGACGCTACACGCGTAGACGGTCTTGTACCCCTCGGGGAGGATCTTCAGGATCTCCGTGTCGCCCGTGTCCGTCGTCCGCTCGGCGAGGCGGAGCTGGCCGTCCCGGTCGAAGAACCAGCCGGCGATCCGGTCCGTGTTCTTCCGGACGAGCTCGCGCTTCCCGGTGGAGACGGTGACCTTGTAGACGTCGTGCCAGGCGGCGTCTCGGTCGTTCAGGCCGACGTAAATCGTGTCGGGTGTCTTCTTCGGGACGTCGTAGATCGCGGCGCGCACTCCCTTGGCGTCGGTCAGGTTGCGGGCCGGGGGAGCGTCCTTCCCGGCCTCCGGCTTCGCGGCAGGGTCGACGGCGTAGACGTTGTAGTTCTCGTCGCCGTCCTTGTCCTGGATGAAAAGAAGCACCTTGCTGTCGCGGCTCCAGAAGAAGCCGGGGATCGGGCGCTTCGGGTCGGCCGTGACGAGACGGGCCGCGCCGTAGGGCTCCTCCGTCTTCTTGACCCAGACGTTCCGGGTCTCCTTCCACGGCTTGAGGAAGGCGACGTACTTCCCGTCGGGGGAGATCTGCGCGCCGGCGATCTCCGGGTTGCCGAAGAAGAGCTCGCGGTCGAGGAGCGGGGGAAGCTGGGCGAGGGCCGGCAGCCCGGCGGCCAGCGCGAAGGCGAGGATCAGGGCGGGCCGGACGAGGCGCGACCCGGGCGTCGGTCGATTCATGGAAGGGACCTCCTTCTGCACGCAGAACTCTACCGTCTCGTCCTCTTACGGACGGGAGGCGCCCAGGGTTCTCGCCGGCGGGGACTAGAATCTCCGGCAGGTTCCGACGACCTGTGCCGCCGGCCGGGGTGAGACGAATGCTCGCCAACGGGACCAGGCTCGGCCCGTACGAAGTCCTCGCGCCGCTCGGCGCGGGCGGGATGGGCGAGGTCTGGAAGGCGCGCGACACCCGCCTCGACCGGGAGGTCGCGCTCAAGCTCCTGCCGGAGGAGTTCGCCCGCGACCGGGAGAGGCGGGAGCGGTTCGAGCGGGAGGCGAAGGCGCTCGCGGCCGTGAGCCACCCCAACATCGCCGACATCCACTCGTTCGAGGAAACCTCGGGGCGATACCTCCTCGTTCAGGAGCTTCTGGAAGGCGAGACTCTCCGCGAAGCGCTTCGGGAGGGCCCGCTCCCGCCCCGCAAGGCCGTCGACTGCGGCGCCCAGATCGCCGAGGGCCTGGCGGCGGCGCACGCGAAGGGGATCGTCCACCGTGACCTGAAGCCCGAGAACCTCTTCGTCACGAAGGAAGGCCGGGTCAAGATCCTCGACTTCGGTCTGGCGAAGCAGACGGCAATTCCCTCGTCCGTCGCGTCGAGCTCGCCGACCGAGGCGAAGGCGACGACGCCGGGAACGGTGCTCGGGACAGTGGGGTACATGTCGCCCGAGCAGGTGCGGGGGCTGCCGGCCGACGCGCGGAGCGACCTCTTCGCGCTCGGCTGCGTCCTCCACGAGATGCTCTCGGGGAAGAAGCCTTTCGCGCGCGAGACGGCCGCCGAGACGATGACGGCCGTCCTCCGCGAGGATCCGCCGGCGCTCGAGGCCTCGCCGGAGCTCTCGGCGATCGTCCTCCGGTGTCTCGAGAAGAAGCCGGAGATGCGCTTCCAGTCGGCGCGGGACCTCGCCTTCGCCCTCCGGTCGCTGTCGAGCGCCTCCGAGCCGCCGGCAGATCGCCTTCCGGTGACCACGCGCCACCCGTCCCTCTCCTGGCTGTTCGCGGGGATCGCCGCGTTCGCTCTCGTGGCGGTCCTCATCGGGCTCATCCGGGGAGGGAAGCCCCCGGCACCCCCGCCGTCACCGTCCCAGCCGAAGCGGATCGTCGTCCTGCCGTTCGAGAACCTCGGCTCTCCGGAGGACGGCTACTTCGCGGGCGGAATCACCGAGGAGATCACGAGCCGCCTGGCCAGCGTCAAGAGCCTCGCGGTCATCTCCCGGACGACGGCGACGCAGTACGAGCGGAAGGGAAAGACGGTCCAGCAGATCGGAAAGGACCTCGGGGTCGGCTACGTCCTCGAAGGGTCGGTCCGGTGGGACAAGAGTGGCGGCCCCCCGGGCCGCGTCCGGATCACCCCGCAGCTGATTCGGGTCGCCGACGACACGCACCTCTGGACGGACCGGTACGACCGGCAGCTCGCGGACATCTTCGCCATTCAGGGGGACGTGGCGGACGGCGTCGTCCGGGCGCTGAACCTCACCCTCGCGCCCGCCGAGTCGACCACTCTGCGCCAGCTTCCGACGCGCGACCTCGAGGCCTACGACCTCTATCTACGGGCGCTCGAGCTGGAAAGACGGAACCAGGAGGCGTCCGCTCTCTCCGATCAGATCCGGCTCGCCGGGGCGGCCGTCGAGCGGGATCCCGGGTTCGCCGAGGCGCTCGCACTCCTCGCTCGCGCGAGAGTCCTCAATTACTGGCTCTTCTACGACCGGAGAGAGTCCGAGCTGGAGCGGGCCCGGGGCGAAGCGGAGCGCGCGGTGTCTCTTCGCCCCGGTTCCGTCGAGGCGCACCTGGCTCTCGGTGAGTACTACTACCAGGGGCGTCTCGACTACGAGGCGGCCCTCGCCGAGTTCCGGAAGGCCCTCGCGATTGAGCCAGACCATGCTTCCGTGCACTTCCTCAATGGCTCGGTGTTCCGGCGACTGGGAAAGATGCACGAGGCCGAACAGGAGATGCGGAAGGCCATCGAGACCGACCCACGGAACAGCGTCTACCACACCGACCTCGGGGTCACGGAACTCCTGCAGCGCAAGTACGCCGAGGCTGTTGGGAGTCTCGAGAAGGCGGCATCCGTGACGTCGGCCTTCCCGGACACCTACTACCACTGGGCAGGGGGCTATCTGCTCTGGCGCGGCGACATCGCCGCCGCGAACCATGTCCTCGAGGTGGCAGCCGGCGTCCCCGGTGTGTGGGATCAGGCCGGGAGGCTGGACCTCGGCTCCGTCCGCAACGCCGCATGCGCGAGAGACTGGGAAGCCGCGCGCCGTCGGGTCGAGGCAATGAGGCGTGAGGCCGTCACGGATCAGCTCCAATACATCCCCGTGCCGCTTCTCCGGGCCGAAGTCCTCGACGGAATGGGCCGGCGCGATGCGGCGCGGGTGGCGTATTCGGAAGCGGCCCGCACGCTCCGGGCGAAGGCATCGGAGACACCGGAGGATTCCCGCATCCACTCTTCGCTCGGAATCGCCCTGGCCGCCCTCGGCCAGAGTGCCGAGGCCGTACGGGAAGGGGAGCGGGGGCTCGAGCTGATGCCCGTCGCACGCGACGCCGTTCGGGGCGCACGCCGGGTCGAAGACCTCGCACTCATCCACGCGAAGGTCGGGAACCCGGAGGCCGCGATCGAAAGGCTCGACTGGCTTCTGTCACACCCCTCGTGGATCTCCGTCCCGCTCCTCCGCCTCGACCCGCGCTGGGACCCGCTGCGGAAGAACCCGAAGTTCGAGGCGCTGCTCGCGAGATACGAATCAAAGCCGTGAGAACCCCGGAGCCACCGAACCATCTTCTTCACTCCGAAACCGAGGAGGAGAACTCCATGAGATTGCGCATTGGCACCGTCACCCTTCTGGCCGTCTTCGCGGCGGCTTCCACGGCGCTGGCCCAGGCGCCCGCCGGACCGCCCAAGCCCGGACCCGAGGTAAAGAAGCTCGCCTACTTCGAAGGGAAGTGGGTCACCGAGGGACAGCAGAAGGCGAACCCGTGGGGCCCGGCCGGGACGTTCAAGTCGAACGACGTCTGCGAGTGGGTCCTCGACGGCTTCTTCATGAAGTGCACGTCCGAGGGGAAGGATCCCGTCGGAAGCATGAAGGGGATCGGGCTGATGGGATACGACGCCGAGAACAAGGTCTACATCTACCTCGGCGCCGACAACCGGGGGATGGGCGGCCCGGGCGAGGGGACGCTGGCGGGCAAGGTCTGGACGTACACGAGCAGCATGAAGATGGGGGGAAAGGTCATCAAGAGCCGCTACGTCGCCACGGAAGGGACTCCCACCGAGTACACCTTCAAGTGGGACATGGCGGACGACAAGGGGAACTGGATGACGATGGCGGAGGGGAAGTCGACCAGGGCCAAGTAGCTTCCGGGGCGCGCCGGCGCGCGACTGCGGTTATCGTCCTCTCCACATGGCACGCGAAGGCCTCTGGAGAGTGACCGTGTTCTTTGCCGTCTTCCTCTCGATCTGGGTCGGGGTGAACGCCTACGTCTTCTGGCGGGCCGCGTCGGTCCCGTTCGTCGCGCGCGTGCCGCGGTGGGCTTACGTGACGCTCGCGGTCCTCCTCGCGTCGAGCTACGTCCTCGCCCGCGTCCTCTACCGCTTCGCCCCGGCCGTCCTCGTCACGCCGCTCGAGTGGCTCGGCGCCAACTGGATGGGGGTCGTCTTCCTCGCCTTCTTCGGGCTCCTCGCCGTGGACGTCGGCACCGGCTTCGGGCTCTTCTTCAAGGAGAGGATCCCGGCACTCCGGACGGGGGCGCTCCTGGTCGCCGTCGCGTTGTCCGTGGTCGCCGTCCTCCAGGCGCTTCGCCCCCCCGTCGTCCGCGAGCACGAGGTCCGGCTGAAGGGGCTCCCGCCCGACCGGGACGGCACGACGCTGGTCCTGCTGTCGGACCTCCACCTCGGAACGCTCCTCGGGAAGGCGTGGCTCGCGGCCCGGGTCGAGCAGGTCGCGGCGTTGAAGCCCGACCTCGTCGTCCTCTGCGGCGACGTCCTCGAGGGGGACAGCGTGCGGGAAGGGGACTTCGGCCCCGTTCTCGCGCGCTTCGCGGCCCCGCTCGGAAAGTACGCCGTCACGGGGAACCACGAGTACTACGCCGGCATCGAGGAGAGCGTCCGGATCCTTCGGGGAGCGGGGTTCACGGTCCTTCGCGACCAGGCCGTCGAGGTCCGGCCGGGGCTCGTCCTCGCGGGCGTGGACGACCTGACGGCCCGCCGCCAGTTCGGGAAGGACGGCGCCCCGCTCCAGACGGCTCTCGCGGGGCGGCCGCCGGGGGCGACGATCCTCCTCTCGCACTCCCCCCGGAAGGCCGAAGTGGCCGGGCGCGACGGCGTCGGCCTGATGCCTCCGGGGCACACGCACGCGGGGCAGATCTGGCCCTTCGGCCATTTCACGCGGATGCAGTACCCGCTCCTCGAGGGGCGCTACGAGGTGGGCGGCCTCACGGTCATCGTCTGCCGCGGCACCGGGACGTGGGGCCCGCGGATGCGCCTCTTCCGCCCGAGCGAGCTCCTTCGCGTGACGCTCCGCCCGGGCTGAGCGAAAAAAAGGCCGGGCGTTTCCGCCCGGCCTTCCGGGAAACGGCGGCGCCGGCCGCTACTCGATGACGTGGATGTTGCGCTTTGCGCACATCTCCTTGAGGACCTTCGGCCACACCGTGACCGACACCTCGCCGAGATGCGCCGTCCGGAGGAGATACATCAGGGTCCGCGACTGGCCGATGCCGCCGCCGATCGACAGGGGAAGGGTTCCGTTCACGATCCCCTGGTGGTAGGGGAACTTCAGGAAGTGCATCTGGTTGGTGGCTTGCAGCTGCACCTTCAGGGTCTCCGCGTTGACGCGGATCCCCATGGACGACAGCTCGTGGCGCCGCTTCGTGACCGGGTTCCAGACCAGGATGTCGCCGTTCAGCCCGTGCATCGGCTTGCCGTCCTTCGAGCGCGTCTCGGTGACCCAGTCGTCGTAGTCGGCCGCGCGCATCTCGTGGGGGTAGCCGTCCTTCAGCGTCCAGCCGATGCCGTAGATGAAGACGGCCGGGTACTCCTGCAGGATCGCCGTCTCCCGCTGCTTGCGCGGCAGGTCGGGGTACTTCTCGAGGATCTCCTCGGCGTGGATGAAGGTCAGCTTGTTCGGGATGCGCGGGTGCTTCGAGCGCTTCAGCTCGGGGAAGAGGTCCAGCGCGTACTCCTCGGCCCCCTTGATGACCCTCCAGATCCCCTCGACCGTCTTCGTCAGGTAGTCGAGGTTCCGGTCCCTGGCCGTGATGACCTTCTCCCAGTCCCACTGGTCCACGTAGGCGCTGTGGTCGTGGTCCAGGAAGTAATCCTTCCGGACGGCCCGCATGTCGGTCACGAGCCCCTCGCCCACCTCCATGCCGAACTGCGAGAGGGCCACCCTCTTCCACTTCGTGGCGGCCTGCACGACCTGCGCGTCGATCGGGTTCTTGCCGTGGTCGTTGGTGATCTTGAAGCAGACCGGCCCGCGCGAGCCGTCGCGGTCCAGCCAGTCGTTCACGCCGCTCTCGGCGTCCACGATCAGGGGCACCTCCACCCGGATGAGGTTCAGCTCGCGGCAGAGGCCGTCCTCGATGTACCGCTTGACCGCCGTGATGGCCCGCTGCGTCTCCTTCTTGCTGAGGAGGGGCTTGTAGTCGTTCGGGAGGAGCTTCTCCAGGTCCTCGTACGTGCCGATCCCCGGTCCCGCGAGGTCGGCCTTCTTGTCCAGCATCTCGGTCACGGCCATGAAGCCTCCGTTTCTTCTTTCGAACTCGGCCGTGCCCGCCGGACCTCCCGCCCTTCGCGGGGCCACAGCCCGCCACCATCCCACGCTACCGGCGCGGGGAATTCCATGGGTCATTCACACCGGAAGGGAGCCGCGGGCCCCTGCGGGGCACGCCCCTTGCGTTTCCGCGGCGACGCCCTCCCGGGAGGACGAAGGATGAGAAGCGCGAAACGACTCGCTCCGGCCGCCCTGGCCCTGTTCCTCCTCGCGCGGCCGGCCCTCGGCCAGCAGGAAAGCTCGGCTCCCCCCCGGCAGCCCTCGCCGTTCGGGGGGGAGCGCTGGACCTTCGGCGGCTACATCGGCTTCGGGTTCGGCACGGTGAACTGGGTTTCGGTCTCCCCGGAGGTCGGCTACTTCGTGGCGGAGCGCCTCTGGACGGGAGCGTCCGGATACTTCCAGTTCACGAACGACACCAGCTACACCCCCGACTTCAACACGACGAACTACGGCTTCGGACTCTTCGCCCGCTACTTCTTCTTCGGCCGCGCCTACGCCGCCGCCCAGTGGAACTGGTCGAGCGTCGAGGTGCGGTCCTTCGGCGCCGACGCCTCCCGCGAAAACCGGTCCAGCTTCTACCTCGGGGGCGGGTACGCCCAGCCGCTCGGGGGCAGCACCGCCCTCCTGATCGAGGTCCTCTACGACCTGACGGGAAACGCCGTGGGCCTCTACGGCAGCCCCCTCGTGGTGCAGATGGGGGTCACGGTCGCCTTCTGAGGGGCGGCGTCATCCGGGACCGCCCGCTCCGTCGTAGTCTGGTCGAAGCGATGCGCGGTCCGCTCTCCCTTCTCCTCGTCCCGGTCCTCGCCCTCTCCGCCTGCGGCCGGGCGGAGTCGAAGGAGAGCGCCGCCCCGAAAGGCCCTCCCATGAGCCCGAAGATCTCCGCCTCCGGCTACGACGTCACGCGGCTCTCCCCCGAGCGGGTGAAGGAGCTCGCGGCGAAGCTCACCCCCGAGGAGTACCGGATCACGCAGCGGGCCGGCACCGAGCCGGCGTTCTGCGGCAACCTCCTCGACAACCACAAAGAGGGGGTCTACGTCTGCGTCGTCTGCGGCCTGCCGCTCTTCGCGAGCGCCCACAAGTTCAACTCCGGCACCGGCTGGCCCAGCTTCTACCGCGAGTTCGACCGCGAGCACGTCGTCCGGAAGAAGGACGCGAGCTTCGGAATGGTCCGCGTCGAGATCGAGTGCGCCCGCTGCGGCGCCCACCTGGGACACGTCTTCGACGACGGCCCGCCCCCCACCGGGGAGCGCCACTGCCTGAACTCCGCCGCGCTCAGGTTCCACGAGAAGGGGGAGACCCTCCCCCCCGAGAGCCAGCCGGTGAAGCGCTGAGAGCCGGTCTCCGACCCCCGCCGCCGAACCCCGGAGGCCTCCCGCGCGTATCACCGGCGGAGGATCGACCGTCCATGAGAGCCGTCCGTCTCGCGATCGCCGCCGTCCTTCTCCTCGCATGCCCGGCCCTCGTCGCCGTGGACGTGCCCGCCACGCCGGCCGGGGCACAGCTCGCGCGCTGGTTCGACGCGATCAACAGCGGCGAGCGGCCGAAGCTCGAACAGCTCCTGAAGCAGTACCGGGACCCCGAGAACCGGACGGTGGAGGGGTGGCAGCGGTTCCGGAACGAGACGGGGGGCTTCGAGCTGGTGAAGATCGAGGAGTCCGCCCCCGCGCGCGTCGTGGCCCTGGTGAAGGAGAAGGACTCCGACCAGTTCGCCCGCCTCGAGATGGAGGTGGAGGCTGCGCCGCCGCACCTGATCAGCCGGATGTCCCTCCAGACGGTGCCGCGGCCGGCGGAGTTCGCCCTCCGGCGGCTGAGCGAGACCGAGGCTCTCGCGGCGGCCCGCGCCCGGGTGAAGGCGCTGGCGGCGGAAGGGAAGTTCTCGGGCACGGTCCTCGTCGCGAAGGACGGGAAGATCCTCTACGCCGAGGCCGTGGGGCTCGCCGACCGGGAGGCGGGCGTCCCGAACCGCCTCGACACGAAGCTCAACCTCGGCTCGATGAACAAGATGTTCACGGCCGTCGCGATCGCCCAGCTGGCCCAGAAGGGAAAGCTCCGCCCCTTAGACCCGCTCGGGAAGTTCCTCCCCGACTACCCGAACGCCGAGATCCGGCAGGTCACCATCGAGCAGCTCCTGACGCACCGGGGAGGCACCGGTGACATCTTCGGCCCCGAGTTCGACGCCCACATCCCGGACCTGAAGGAGCCGAAGGACTACATCGCCCTCTACGGTGGGCGGGCTCCGAAGTTCCCGCCGGGCAGCCGGTTCGAGTACAGCAACTACGGGTTCGTCCTCCTCGGCGCCGTCGTGGAGAAGGTGTCGGGGATGAGCTACTACGACTACGTCCGGAAGAACGTCTACGGGCCGGCGGGCATGAAGGACAGCGACTCGTACCTGAAGACCGACAAGGTGCCGAACATGGCGGCCGGCTACACGAGAGACGAGGGGCCGGAGCTGGAGAACAACTACGCCTCCCGCCCCATGCGCGGTTCGCCCGCCGGCGGCGGCTACTCCACCGTGGAGGACCTCCTCCGTTTCGCGACCGCCCTGACGTCGCACAGGCTCCTGAACGCGGAGTACACGGAACTCCTCACGACCGGCAAGACCGAGGCGCGTGCCGGAGCGAAGTATGCGTGGGGCTTCATCGACGCCGTGCAGGGCGGCGTCCGCTCCTTCGGGCACGGAGGCGGCGCCCCCGGCATGAACGCCGAACTGCGGATCTACCCCGCGTCGGGCTACGTGGTGGCCGTGATGGCGAACCTCGACCCGCCCGCCGCCACGAACCTGGCGGGCTCCATCCGCGACCGCCTCCCCGCGAAGTAGGCGACGAGGCGCCACGGACCGGTCGTCC
>DAOMFB010000051.1:0-11510 GCA_035429585.1 Thermoanaerobaculia bacterium | reverse complement strand
CGGCCGCGGCGCCCTCCGGGCCCGGCGTTCCCCGCTACTCCGCGCTCCCGCCGCCCGCCACGGGCCCCACCGGCAAGCCCGTGATCAACGCGGCCTACGTCTCGCTCCGCGGCGTCGTCAAGGCGCTGGACAAGGGGAAGTCGATCACCATCGTCGACGCCTCGGGACGCGAGAGGACGGTCCCCCTCGTTCCGAACGCCGAGCTCTACGACGGCCTCGCCGTCGGCGACCGCGTCGTCCTGCGGCTCCCGCTCGACAAGCCCGCGGACGGCAAGTCCGCCGACCGCGTCGAGAAGCAGAAGCCGGGGAAGACCCCGCCTCCGTCGAAGTTCTCGAAGGCCCAGACGCCGGCCGGCTGAGCGAAACCGCCGTCCGTCCCGGGGGCATAGAATTCCGCCGGGAAACGGCGCCGGGCCGCAGGAACGAAGCGCCGACGCGCACGAGGGGCGCGCCCTTCGGGGACTTTCTCAGGAAGTACAACCGGCCCGATCGACTGATCCGACGAGGAGGATCCGATGATCCGATCCCGGCACCTCCGCCGCACCCTCGTGGCCGTTCTTCTGGCGCTCCCCGCGGTCGCTTCCTCGGCGTGGCGGAGCGAGGGTCCCTTCGTGGCCAACATCCGGGACGTCGCCGTCGACCCGGCGAAGCCCGAAACCCTTTACGCCGCGACGTCCGGGGGCGGCGTCTTCCGGAGCGACGACGGCGGGCAGACCTGGAGCCTGCCCGGCGACGGCATGGTCAGCCGCGGCGTCGAGTGGATCGAAGTCGACCCCCGGGACCCGGCCACGCTCTGGGCCGGCGTGAAGGGTGGTCCGTCCGCGTTCTGGCGCTCTCCCGACCGCGGAAAGAGCTGGGCGCCGGTGCGCGTCGATCCGACGTCCAGCGCCGTCGGACAGCGGATCGCCTTCGCCGCGTCGAAGCCCGGGACGATCTTCGTCCCGTCCACCAACCTGCACTACCGGAGCTCCGACGGCGGAAAGAGCTGGCAGAGCTTCCGCGTTCCCGACCAGGACGTCTACGCCTTCGCCGTCCATCCCCGGGACGCGAACATCGTCTGGGCCGGTGGCCGCGGGTCGGAGCACAACCTGAGCCGCAGCCAGGACGGGGGCCGCACGTGGCGCCCCTTCGGCCAGGGGCTGCGGCAGGACAGCATCAAGCTCCTGCGTGTCTCCGCCGCGAGCCCGTCCACCCTCTACGCGGTCTCCGGGTTCGGCCACCTCCACAGGAGCGTGGACGGCGGCGCGACGTGGACGGAGCTGGAGCTCGGCCTTCGCGGCACCGACGAGATCTACGCCCTCGCGATCGACCCGCACGACCCGCAGGCGCTCCTGGCCGCGACGAAGAGGGGACTGCGGGCGAGCGGCGACGGGGGCGTCACGTGGCGCACGGCAGGATCCGGCCTGGGCGACTACCTGTGCCGGGCGGTCGCCTTCCACCCCGCGACGGCGGGGACGGTCTACGCCGGAACGGGGGGAGACGGGTTCTACAGGTCCACCGACGGAGGAAGGACGTTCGAGGCCTCGGGCAAGGGGATGGCGGCCGGCTGGGTCGAGCGGCTCTGGGCTCCGCCGTCCGGGACGGGACCGGTCTTCGCCCAGCTGAGCGTCGGCCTCTTCCGGATGGACGGGCCGGGGGCCTGGACGGAGATCCGGGCTCCGTTCAAGTCCGACGAGCCGGCGAAGATCGACGGGGTCGTGTTCGACCGCGAGTCGCCGAAGAGAGTGCACGCCCACGTCGCGTCGAGCTGGTTCCGGTCGGAAGACGGCGGGCGCACCTTCTCGAGGGTCGAGATCAAGGGCCCGAGCATGAGCGACATGATGAAGGGACGACTCGCCGAGCCCCAGTTCAAGAGCCTCGCCCAGGACGCCGCCGACCCGAAGACGTTCTGGGCCGGAAGCTGGTCGAACAGCGACCCGGGGACCGCCGTCTTCAAGTCGACCGACGGAGGAAAGAAGTGGCAGCCCGCGGGATCCGGGATCACGAGCCCGGGCGCGGCGCTCCTTCGGTCCGTCACCCCCGGTGCGGTGTACGCCGCCTGCGGCAAGGACGGTCTCTTCCGCACCACGGACGGCGGAAAGAGCTGGAGCCTCGTCCGCGCGGGCGAGGTCGCGGACCTCGCCCCCGACCCGAGCCAGCCGGGACGGCTCTTCGCGGCCACGAAGGAAGGTCTCTTCCGGAGCACGGATGCCGGCGCGACGTGGAGCCGGACGGCGCAGGGCCTCGAAGGCGACGAGGTGGAGGCCGTGGCCGTCGCGCGGGACGGACAGGCGTTCGCCGGCACCTTCCACGGCGTCTTCCGGAGTACGGACGGGGGCGCGACCTGGAAGGCGATGAACGACGGCCTCGCGGACACCGACGTCCGGGCGCTGGCGATCGCCGGGGGGAGCCCTGCGCGGCTCTACGCCGGCCTCGCCGGGGGGAGCATCGTCTCGATCGAGCTGCCGTAGGGGACGCCTCGCGACGGCCGGTGGCTAGAACTTCCGGACCTTGTCGACCTTTCCGTCCAGCCTGAACTCGACCATCCCGGCTCCCTTCACGCTCACGATCCAGCCGTGGCTCTTGCAGAAGACGCCGGGGCTGAGCTGGACGAGGTCCACCGTGCCCGAGGGCGAGCCGAGGAGCCCGGGCGCCTGCTTGACGAGCCCGGGCACGACGGAGACGTCGACCTTCGCCAGCGGGATCTTCTTGTCGCAGTCTCCGCTCCCCTCGTCCGGTCCCGTCACGGCCCCGGCCGTGTACGTGAAGCGGCAGCGGCCGCTCGTGGTCTCCCGGCAGGGCGCGGTCGCGATCGCGAACTCGGGGTAGATGACCAGCTCGTAGACCTCGGGCACGCGTCCCGGGAGAACCGTCCGGAGCCGGGAGAGGTCGTCGAACAGGATTCCCTTCTGCACGGGCCGGGACTCGTCCGCGATGGCCGCGACCTCCTGCGCCGTGTCCGGCTCCACGCGGAAGAGCGCGTTGCGGGCCGCGAGGCTGATGAAGCCGTCCGGATCCTTCAGCGCCTGCCGCAGAACGGGAGCGGCCTCCTTCGCCGCCGGCCCCATCTCGCCGAGCGCCGTGAGCGCCGCGCTCCGGACCTGCGGCCACGTGTCCTCCCGGGCGGCCTTCGCGAGGGCGGGCACGGCCGCGCCGGCGGCCTTCGGCCCGATCCGGCCGAGGGACTCGGCCGCCGCCCGGCGCGTCTCCTGGTCTTCCTCGCGCTCGAGGCACGCGACGAGCCCGGGCACGGCGGGCAGCGCGGCCGCTCCCATCGGCCCCAGGGTGCTCGCGGCCGCCTTTCTCGTGCGTGGACTGCCCGAAGCGAGGAGGCCGGCGAGGACGGGAGCGGCTTCCTTCTCCGGCGGGTCGAGCTCCCCGAGGGCCGACACGAGCTCGCTCCCGTCGCGGCCCCCCAGATGCCGGAGCGCCTCGAGGATCTGCGGGACCATGATCCGGTCGCGCCGGTTCACGATCTTCCGGAGGGCGTCCTGCGCGTCGCGCCGCGTGCCGGGGTCGGCGGACGGCGCGTCCGCGCACTCCCACGCCGCGTCGAAGAGTTCGGTGGGGGGAACCTCGTCCATCAGCCCGCGGACGCCGATCACCCGCGTCCTGCAGTCGCGGCTCCCGAGAAAGCGACGGTACTTGTCGATCTCCTGTCCGGACTTCGGCGGGCCCTGGGCCCCGGCCACCGGGATGGAGACCGCCAGACAGAGAACCAGGGCGAAACGACGCGGCACGGGGACCTCCTTCCGCGGACCGGGCCGACGGACGCGGCGGCCGACGCCGGCCGGCCGTCCCAGCTTACCGCCGACGGTCGCTCCGGCGGCTACGGGACGAGCGTGAGGAAGAGGAACGCGCCGAAGATCACGAGGTGAACGGCGCCCTGCATCAGGTTCGTCCGTCCCGTGCCGAGCGTGACCGCGCCGACGACGAAGGTCAGCATGAGCATCACGAGGTCCTTGGCCGGAAGCCCGAGCGTGACGGGGATCCCCAGCAGCAGCGAGGCCGCCGCGACCACGGGGATCGTCAGGCCGATGCTCGCGAGGGCTGAGCCCAGCGCCAGGTTCATGCTCGTCTGGAGCCGGTTGGCGCGGGCCGCCCGGACCGCCGCCCCGGTCTCCGGCAGCAGGACGAGGACGGCGATCGCGATGCCGATCACCGCCCGGGGCGCTCCGGCGGCGGCCACCCCCCTTTCGATGGCCGGCGAGAGCACCTTCGCCAGGCCCACGACGCTCCCGAGGGCGACGAGCAGCAGCCCGAAGCTCGCCCACGCCCGCCCCGCGGTCGGCGGACCCGCGTGGATCGCCTCGTCGGCGGCGTTCGCGGCCGGGAGGAAGTAGTCGCGGTGCCGGACGGTCTGCACGAAGACGAAGACCGCCCAGAGGGCGAGCGACGCGGCGGCCGCGAACCCGAGCTGGGAGGAGCTGTAGGTCGGCCCCGTCGTCGTCGTGGTGAACGACGGCAGGACGAGCGTGAGCGTGGAGAGGGCGATCAGCGCGGCGAAGGCCGGGCCGGCTCCCTCGACGCGGAAGGACTGCTCCCGGTGGCGCAGGGCGCCGACGAGGACGCAGAGCCCGACGACGCCGTTCGCGATGACCATCACGGCCGAGAAGATCGTGTCGCGCGCGAGAGCCGCCTTCCCGGGCCCGCCGGCGATCATCATCGACAGGATGAGCGACGCCTCGATGACGGTGACGGCGACGGCCAGCACCAGCGTGCCGAAGGGCTCCCCGACCCGGTGGGCCACGACCTCGGCGTGATGGACCGCCGCGAAGACCGAGCCGAGGAGGAGCGCTGCGCAGGAGGCGAACAGGAGGGGGCCGGCGCCGAGGACGGCGGCGGCGGCCACGGCGAGGACGCCGGCTGCAGGGAGGATCCACGTCCAGCGGGGCACGAACCATCCTAGCAGCGCGGCGCGGCGGGGCCCGCTCGTCACGCGCCGGCGCTCGAAGAGCTCGGGATCGGGTTCGTCCCGTTCAGCCCCCCGGGCAAGGGCTTCCTCACGGGACAGATCGACGGGAAGACGACGTTCGACCGCGTCTCGCCCGCCGGACCGCCACGTAGAGCTTCCGGAACGGCCGGCCCTTCAGCCGCCGGAGCACGGAGATCTTCTCGAGGCGAAGCCCCGCGGCGCGCAGCATCCGGCGAATCTCCGCGTCCTCGTACGACCGGGTCTTCACGGTCACGGGGACCCTCCGGTAGAGGGTCCCCTGCCGCACGAACCAGAGCTGGCGGAACGTCGCGAGGCCCGTCTTCCGGTCGAACGCGTTGGTGGCCATGAAGACGTCGGGCCCGGCCCGGAAGAGCTTCTCGCTCGTGCCCAGAAACTCGAGGCAGAACCGCGTGTTCAGGTCGAACAGGAACACCCCGCCCGGCCGCAGGAGCTTCGCCGTGTTCCGGAAGACCCGCTGCAGGTCCCGGGCCTCGAGGATGTGACACAGCGCGTCGCCGAAGCAGGTCGCGACGTCGGCCGTCACGTCGAGCGAGAGGTCCGTCAGGTCCTGCCTCACCCACCGGACGCGCCGGGACTTCCTTCGGGCGACGCGAAGCATCGCTTCCGAGGCGTCGACGCCGACGACCGTTCGCCCGCGCCCGCCGGCCCAGGGGATGGCCGTGTTTCCGGTGCCGCAGGCGAGGTCGACGATCACGCGCGGCCGGATCCGATGCGCGGCGGCCGCCGCCGTCACGGCCCGGAGGAGGTCCCGGTAGAGGGCCCGGATCCCCGGATCGGCGGCCATCCGGTCGTATCGCGGCGCCAGCGGACGGTAGGGATCACGCATGGGTCGGATTCTGATCCGAAGACGGGTGTCCGTACGGGAAACCGCTGGACGCCGCATGGGGCCCGGCCGCCGGCGCTCTCGGGGTGGGCGCTCCGCTCAGCGCGGCTTCCCGTAGAGGGCCTCGGCGTTCCTCCAGGCGATTCGCTCGGCCAGCCCGATGGGCAGCTGGCCCAGGATCAGGCGCCACCGCTTCACCACGTCGGCGTACGTCTCCCAGCGGGCGGCCTTGTGGGCGTCGGTGGCGAACAGGAAGCGTTCCGGGTAGGCCTCGAGGAGGGCGCGCCATTCCGGGAGGAGCGTCCCGCAGTCGTCGACGATCGCGCCTCCGAGCTGCGAGGCCTTTTCCTCGTCGCTGAGGCTCACCGGGGGCTGCTCGAGCTTCGAGAGGGTGATCCGGACGTTCGGGTGACCCGCCAGGACCGTCCGGGCCTGCAGGGCGGAGCCGAACCCTGCATGGGGCCAGACGAAGGGGAGGGCGGGGAACTTCGCGTAGAGGCGGTCGAAGAGGGGCCAGTCCCGGTTCCAGTCGTAGACCTCCCAGTGCGTCAGGACCGGCGTCCTCGAGGCCACGAGGGCCGACATCAGCCGATCGACGTCCTTCCCGGCCGCCGAGACGTACCGCTCCCCCGCTGCGGTCTGCTCCCCGTGGCTCTTGTCGCCGTGGACGAAGAGGATCTCGCCGACGAAGGTGTACGGACCCTCCCGGAGGCTGGCCAGGGTTCGGGTCACGTAGTCGCTCCCGAGGTCGCCCCTCAGGTCGAACCACTTCGGCGTGCCGACGACGAACCGCTCGGGGTAGCGCTTCTTGAGCTCGAGGACGTCCGGCTCCCCGTCGCGCTTTCGCACGCGGGCGAAGAGGGCCATGCGCTCGACGCCGGCCTCGTCCATCCGCGCGACGACGGTGGCAGCCATCCCGCGATCGATCTGGGCCATGCCGTCGAACAGCCTCCCCGTGTAGGGGGCCCCGGAGGCCCCCGGGCAGGGTCCCGCGGCGGACGCCGGGAACACCAGGAGGAGGAGCGGCGCGAGTCCCGTCCGGAGCCCCCGCCACACCCGGGCCTTCAGGCCGGCCGCGGGGTCGTCTCCCGACGGACGAGAGGGCGAATGGATCACCCCTTCATTCACCGGTTCATCCATTTCCTCACCTCTTCGCGGCACCGGAGCGAGGTTACCCCGGGCCTCGGGGAGCGGATGACTGACGCCAGGGAGCTGGCCTGCCTTCGTGGATATGTTTCGAACCCTGCTGCTGGCGGAGAGGAGGGGTCGGTCTTTCGATCCGACGATGGCGAGTGTCGGCCCGGAGCATTCGGGCGGATCCGGAGCGGCCCGTCAGTCGCCAGGACGCCGCGTATTCTCCTCGGCATGCTCAATGCCGTCGGCGCCTTCCTCACCTTCGCGATCACCTTCGGCGCGATGCTCGCCTTCATCGCCGCAGGCCGCCGCTTCGGCCGCCGGGCCCTGGCTGGCGAGGAAGCGACTCGCCCGGCGGGGCTCGGGACCGTCGAGACCGTCGCGTTCGCCCTCCTGGGCCTCCTTCTCGCCTTCACGTTCTCGGGCGCCGCCCAGCGGCTGGACACGCGCCGCGCCCAGATCGTCGAGGAGGCGAACGACGTCGGGACGGCATGGCTCCGGCTCGACCTCCTCCCGGCTTCCGCTCAGCCCAGGCTCCGCGAGGCGTTCCGCCGGTACGTCGACGCCCGGCTCGCGCACTTCCGCGGCGTCGCGGAGGCCGACTTTCCGGCTGCGCGCGCGGCCTGGGACCGCTCCGCGGCGCTTCAGAACGAGATCTGGGCGGACGCCGTGACGGCCTGCCGCGAGGCGCCCCCGCAGGCATCGATCGTCCTGCTTCCGGCCCTCAACGCGATGTTCGACATCACGACGACGCGGGCGGCCGCCCGGGACATGCATCCGCCGAAGGTCGTCTTCGTCGTCCTCTTCGCGATCGCCCTCGTCTGCGCCCTCCTCGTCGGATACGAGATGGGAGCAAGCCCGACGCAGAGCCCCGTCCACATCTGGGCGTATGCCGCGATCCTCGCCTTCACCCTCTACGTCATCCTGGACTTCGAGTACCCGCGCCTCGGTCTCATCCGGATCGACGAGTTCGACAAGTACCTCATCCAGGTCCGGGAGGCGATGAAGTAGGCGGCCCGCGACCGGGCCGTCCGAATCCCGCCCGGTCCGCCGGGACCGACTGACTCCCGGGGTTCCCGACTCCCGGCCAGAGGTTCGGTCATGCCCCCCGGAACCGGCTCGGGGCCTTTCGGGACGCGGTCGCCTCGCTGTAACTTTCCTCCCATGCCCGGATAGATGCGTTGGAGGTGGGGACATCGTACGGACGGGCACAACCGAAGCCGGATCGAAACGGGTCGTGCAAGAGGAACCACGGCTGGACTTCGCCCGGCTCTTCCGAGACCACGCACGGGACGTCCATCGCTTCGCGATGTACCTGTCTGGCGACGCGGCACTTGCCGACGACATCGTGTCCGAGACGTTCATCCGTTTGTGGAACGCCCGTGCTCGCATCGATCTGACCACGGTCCGGGCCTACCTTCTGACCATCGCGAGGAACCTGTTCCTCCACGAGCGGCGGCTTGCGAGCCGGCGAGCCGCACTGGACGTACGGATGCCGGACGGACGCCCCGATCCCGAAGTGCAGGTCGGCTTCCGCCGAGAACTCCACACCGTTCTGGCCGCGCTTCAGAGCCTCCCCGAGATCGACCGTGCTGCTGTCCTGATGCGTGCAAACGACGGGATGACCTACGAGGAGATCGCCACCTCGTTGGGTATCTCGCTGGCGGCGGCCAAGGTCAAGGTTCATCGCGCGCGCCTCAGGCTGGCCCACGAGAGGAACTCCGGCCCGGTTTCCAGGTCGATCGAGGAGACAACGAAATGGAAGTGACCCGAGACGTCGTCAAGGACCTGCTCACCATCTACCTCTCCGAAGAGGCCAGCGCAGACACGAAGCGCCTTGTGGAGGAGTACCTCCGGACCGACGCCGAACTCGCCCGCGACGTCGAGCTCGCGCGAACGGCGGACCTCCGGCTGCCAGCCCTGCCGACGCCGAAGCCTACCGCCGAACGGGAGGCGCTCGAGGCGACCAGACGCCTGCTGAAGAGCCGAACGTCGACGCTGGTCATGGCGGTTCTCTTCACGGTGCTTCCATTCACGTTCGTCTTCGAGGGGTCGCGCATCACGTTCCTCCTGATCCGAGACGCTCCCATCGTGGGATCCGCGTGGCTGGCGACCGCCGCCGTGATGTGGGCGTGGCACTTCTGGATTCGACGGCGCCTGAGAGTGGCCGGGCTGTAGCCGGATCGTTCCGGCACGTTCCTCGGGCCGTTTACGGAGGAGTCTGATCGCTCCGATGACGAACTGGCGTTGTCCGTCGGCTCGGAGGAGCGAAGGAGACTGGCCTGCCCGGCCGGATTCGAACCGGCGACCCTCGGCTTAGAAGGCCGATGCTCTGTCCAACTGAGCTACGGGCAGAGGCCGCAGAGAGTCTAGCGCCCGCCGCCGGTCTTCTTCCGGAGGGCTTCCGCCACGCGCGTGCGGCAGGCGTCGGCCCGGGGCGTCTCGGCCTCACCGCGGCAGGGGCGGTTCGCCAGGAGCCACTCTTTCAGGCAGACCGCGTCGCCGAAGCAGACGTCGGCGCCGGTGAGGTCGCCCAGGGCGCGGTCGTGCCGGAAGGCGAAGCCGCCGACGAGGATCTTCGCCCCCGGAGCGGCCTTCCGGATCTCCTCGACCGCGACGGAGCACTCGGCCACGTGGGCGGCGAGCGCCAGCGACAGCCCCACGGCGTCCGGCCGGCGGAGGGCGATGTAGCGGATCGCCGCCTCGCGCGGGGTGTTGGCCCCCAGGGCCTCCGCCTGCCAGCCCGACGAACGGGCCACCTCCGAGACGATCCGGACCCCGAGCTCGTGGAACTCCCCCGCGAGGCAGGTGAGGACGAGGCGGGGCGCCCCCAGCGGCGGGCACGCCACCGAGGCGGCCTGACGGGAGAAGGCCCGGAAGACGAGCGCCGTGGCGAGGTGCTCCTCGGCGACCGACAGCTCCCCGGCACGCCACATCCGGCCCACCTCGTCCAGAGCCGGCTCGATCAGGTCCCGGGCCACGACCGCGAGGTCCGCTCCGCGCCCGCCGGCCGCTCCGAACGCCTCTTCGACACCCCGCTCGTCGCCCGAGAGAAGCGCGACGAGAAGGGGTCCGGACAGGTCGGAGACCGCCGGGCACTGCCCGGAGCGGAAGGTGTCTGTTTCCGTCACCACGCCTCGCTACGAGAGATTGCCTTCCGCGGATTCTTCGCCCCGCGGCCCGGGGCGTCAATCCGTCAACCGGCGGATGGGCCCTCAGCCGTGGATCGCGACGTAGGTGCCGCCCCAGACGTCGAGGACGGCCCCGGAGATCGACGCCGCGGCCGGCGAGACGAGAAAGAGGGCCGCCCCCGCCACGTCCTCGGCGTTGAGCTTCTCCCGGAGGGGCGCTTCGTAGGGGCGGGGGCGCTCCTCGCGGCCCTTGTTCTGCGTGGAGCCGGGGCAGACGGCGTTCACGGCGATCCCCGCCCCCCGGAGCTCGCGGGCGAGGGCCTTCGTGAGCCCGACGAGCCCGAACTTCGCGGCGCAGTGGGCGACGACGTTCGCGTCGCCCACCGTGCCGTGGATCGACGAGACGTTCAGGATCCGCCCCCGCGGCGCCCGGGCGAGCGCGGGGAGCGCCGCGTGGATCAGGAGGTAGGCCGCCTTCAGGTTCGTCCCGAGGATCCGGTCCCACTCGGCCTCCTCGAGGTCGGCCAGCGCCTTCCAGACGAAGACGCCGGCGTTGTTCACGACGATGTCGAGGCGCCCGGTCGCCTCGAGCGCCCGTGCGACGAGGGCCTCGGCGTCGGCCCGGCGCGTGACGTCCGCCGCGTGGGCCACGGCGAGCCCCCCCGACCGCGTGATCTCCTCGAGCGTCCGGTCGAGGTCGTCCCCCGTCCGCGCGGCGAGGACGACCGTGGCGCCCGCGCCGGCGAGGGCCCGGGCGATGGCCCGCCCGATGCCGCGCCCGGCGCCGGTCACGATGGCGGTCTCCCCCGAGAGAACCCGCGAGAGCGGCGGCCCGGGCGACATCCGCGGCAGGTTAGCAGGCCGGGTCCCGGGTGCCTAGAATGCCCGCGTGGCGCGACGCCTCCGGCTTCTTCTCTTCGACGTGGACGGGACCCTCATCACCTCCGGCCCCCGCTGGCGCGAGGCGTTCGGGAGCGCGCTGCGGGACGTCTTCGGGACGACGGGCGCCCTCGACACCTTCGCCTTCGAGGGGAAGCTCGACCCGCTCATCGTGACCGAGCTGATGCGCGAGGCAGGGGTGCCCGAAGACGTGGTGGCCGAGGGGCTCCCCCGGGCCCTCGCCCTCTACCTCGACCGCCTGGAGGTGGCCCTCGCCGAGGAGCGGCCCCGGACCAAGCCGCGGGTGCCGGAGCTCCTGGAGCGCGTCGCGGGGGACCCGTCGGCCGTGCCGGCGATCCTGACGGGCAACGTCGAGCGCGGCGCCCGCATCAAGCTCTCGGCCGCGGGCCTCTGGCACCGCTTCCGTTTCGGGGTCTTCGGCGACGAGGCGCCGCGCCGCGAGGAGCTGGGACCGGTGGCCCTCTCCCGCGCCCGGGCGACGACCGGAATCGCCTTCGAGGGGCGGGACTGCGTCGTGGGGGGCGACGCCCGGCAGGACGGGGCCTGCGGCCGGGCGATCGGGGCGCGCGTCGTGGCCGTCGCGACC
>DAOMFB010000050.1:0-11691 GCA_035429585.1 Thermoanaerobaculia bacterium | reverse complement strand
GCCGCGGCGCGCCTCTTCGTCCGGGCCGCCGGGGCCCGCGGGGCCGTCCCCGGCCGGGCGCAGCTCTGCCGCGCGGTGGACCGCCTCCTCCGGGGGGACGCGCCGCTCGCCGAGAGCTTCGCGGGCCTGCGCCTCTCGGCGGATTCCCGGGTGGTCCGCATCACGGCCCGCCCCGTCCGCCCCTGATAGACTGCCCTCGTGGCGCTCCTCTACGACGAGCGGTACGCGGCCGCCGACATCGCGCGGCGGATCAGCGACATCGGCCGGCGGGTCTCCTTCGACTACAAGAGCGGCCCGATCGTCCTCGTCGCGGTCCTGAAGGGGGCCGGCTTCTTCGTGGCCGACCTCGCGCGGGCGATCCCGCGCTCCGTCCGGTGCGAGTACATCGACGTCATCAAGAAGGGGGACGACGAGGAGGTCACGAACCTCAACTTCATCACCTCCTTCGACGTGAAGGACGCGAACGTCATCGTCCTGAAGGACGTCACCCGAAGCGGCGTCACCGAGACCTATCTCGTGAACCAGCTCCTCGAGCTGTCCCCGCGCTCCATCCGCTTCGCCGCGCTGGTGGACCGCCCCCAGGAACGGAAATGCCCGCTCCTGGTCGACTACGTCCTCTTCCCATCCGAGGAGGGAATCCTCGTCGGATACGGCATGGAGTACCAGGGGGAGGGAGGCAACCTCCCCTTCATCGCCCAGGTTCGGACCGAGGGGGAGGCGCCCTTCGACGCCAGCGATCCCGGGTCCCGGAAGGGCTGAACCTCCGGCGCGCGCCGCGCGTATTACGGAACGGGGACCATCGTGAACACCACCGTCAAGAACATCCTCCTCTGGATGGTCATCCTCGTCGTGATCCTCCTCCTGTTCAAGGTGGTGGACTACGGCAAGGGGGCGACCACGACCGTCGGCTTCTCCGACTTCATGGAGAAGGTGGCCAAGGGCGAGATCGACCGCGTCAACATTCGCGGGCAGGAGATCCGGGCCTTCACGAAGGGGACGCCCGAGGGGCGCGAGCCGACCCTCCGGACGTTCGCCCCGGCCTACAACGACCTCGTCAGCGACCTGCGGAAGTCCAACGTGAAGATCACCGCCGAGGAGCCGCGCGAGGGCTCGCTCCTCGTCATCCTGCTGCAGTGGGCGCCGATCCTCTTCCTGATCGGCCTCTGGATCTTCATCATGCGGCAGATGCAGACGGGCGGGAACCGCGCCCTCCAGTTCGGCAAGTCCCGCGCGAAGCTCCTGACGCCGAGCCAGAAGAAGGTCACCTTCAAGGACGTGGCCGGCTGCGAGGAGGCCAAGGAGGAGCTGGCCGAGATCATCGACTTCCTGAAGGACCCGTCGAAGTTCCAGAAGCTGGGCGGCAAGATCCCCAAGGGCGTCCTGATGATGGGCCCGCCGGGAACGGGCAAGACGCTCCTCGCGCGCGCGGTGGCCGGCGAGGCGAACGTGCCGTTCTTCTCCATCTCCGGCTCCGACTTCGTCGAGATGTTCGTGGGCGTCGGCGCGAGCCGCGTCCGCGACCTCTTCGAGCAGGGAAAGAAGAACGCCCCCTGCATCATCTTCATCGACGAGATCGACGCCGTCGGCCGGCACCGCGGCGCCGGCCTCGGCGGCGGGCACGACGAGCGGGAGCAGACGCTGAACGCCCTGCTCGTCGAGATGGACGGCTTCGAGGGGAACGACGGGGTGATCCTGGTGGCCGCCACGAACCGCCCGGACGTGCTCGACCCGGCGCTCCTCCGTCCCGGCCGCTTCGACCGGCGGGTCGTGGTCGACCGCCCCGACGTGAAGGGGCGGGAGGGGATCCTCAAGGTCCACACGAAGAACATCCCGATCTCGGACGACGTGGACCTCTCCGTCGTGGCCCGCGGGACGCCGGGCTTCGCCGGGGCCGACCTCGCGAACCTCGTGAACGAGGCCGCCCTCGCCGCAGCCCGGGTCGACAAGAAGAAGGTCTCCATGGAGGACTTCAACTACGCCAAGGACAAGGTCCTGATGGGGGCCGAGCGGAAGTCCATGGTGATGTCCGAGGAGGAGAAGCGCATCACGGCCTACCACGAGGGAGGACATGCCCTCATCGCCGCGATGGAGGAGCACACGGACCCCCTCCACAAGGTCACGATCATCCCGCGCGGACGCGCGCTCGGCGTGACGCAGCAGCTCCCGCTCGAGGACAAGTACACGTATTCCAAGGAGTACATCGAGGCCGAGCTGGCGGTCATGATGGGCGGGCGGCTCGCCGAGGAGGTGGCCATCGGAAAGGTCACGACGGGCGCGGCCAACGACTTCGAGAAGGCGACCGAGATGGCCCGCCGGATGGTCTGCGAGTGGGGGATGAGCGATATGGGGCCGCTGTCGTTCGGCCGCGGCGAGGGGGAGATCTTCCTCGGACGCGACTTCGCCCGGCAGCCCGACTACTCCGAGGACACCGCCCGGAAGATCGACGCCGAGGTCAACCGGATCGTCACCTCGGCGTACAGCCGCGGAAAGCGGATCATCGTCGAACACCGGCCGGCGCTCGACGAGATCGCGAAGCAGCTCCTCGAGAAGGAGTCGCTCGACGGCGACCAGATCTACGACATCATCGAGAAGGTGACCGGGAAGGCCCTCCCGCGGCGGGCCACCGGGAAGGCGACGCCGGCGGGTCCGGCGGCCCCGGCGGCTGCGGCCTCCACGCCCGAGGAGGGAGCGGCCGGCGCCCCGGGGAGCCTCGTTCCGCTCCCGGCCTGACCTCGATTCTGCACTGCGTTATACTGCGCGTGGAAGTCATGTACCCTGATCGGGGCGCCTTCGCGCCCCGTACATCCAAGAAAGGACCCCTTCCATGAAACGAATCGCCACCTTCTGGGCGCTGACGCTCCTCGTCGCGCTCGCCGCCGGGGGAGTCGTCTCCGCCGCGGACCTCCAGCTCACGTCCGTTCTCTACCCCGAGAAGAAGGACATCGACGTCCCGTTCGCGGTGACCGCCATCGGGCCGAAGGGCGCCGAGGTCGCGGCCGAAGTCGAGTACAAGGCCGGCCAGGCGCAGATCGAGATCTCGTACAAGAACATGCAGCCGGCGATCCTCTTCGCCGGGAACATCACGCAGTACGCGGTCTGGGCCGTCACGGCGGACGGCACGACCGAGAACCTCGGCGCCCTCAACGTCGTCGAGCCGAAGGGGAGCCAGAAGTTCTCGACGGGCCAGAAGCAGTTCGCGATGATCGTCACGGCCGAGCCGATCAGCGGCACGTGGCAGCCGTCCACCCTCGTCGTCCTCGTTTCGGGCAAGGCCAAGCAGCTCGAGGGGCAGGCCACGACGTTCGCCTTCAACCGCTTCGCCGGCCCCTTCTACCAGAACCTGATCAAGCCCGGTAACCCCTCCATCGCGGACCTGAAGTACGCGAAGGGCGGGGAGCCGGTCGAGCTGATGAAGGCCCGGAAGCTCGTCGAGCTGGCGGGGAACCCCGCCGTCTCCAAGTACGACCCGAAGACGTTCGAGGAGGCCAAGCTCACCCTCGCGCAGGCCACGAACACCGTGACCTCCGGCGGCAGCGAGAAGGTCATCACGGACTACTCGGCGCGTGCCTCGGCCAAGGCCTCGGAGGTCATCCGCCTCGCCGTCCGGAAGGAGTACGAGGCGATGAAGGCCGCCGAGGAGGCCAAGAAGGCGGCCGAGAAGTCCGCCCTCCAGCAGGGCCTCGCGACGACCACGGCCGAGCGGGACGCGCTCGAGGTCGAGAAGAAGAAGCTCGAGGCCGACAAGAAGAAGCTCGAGGCCGAGAAGGCCCAGATCAAGGCCGAGCGGGACGCCCTCGAGGCGCGCCTCGCGGGGGCCCTCTCGAAGATCATGACGGTCACCGAGACGGCCCGCGGCCTCGCCGTCGACATCGGCGACGTCCTCTTCGACGTGAACAAGGCGACGCTGAAGCCGGCCGCGCGCGAGTCGCTCGCCAAGATGTCGGGCGTCCTCCTGATCCTCCCCGACGTCAACCTCCGGATCGAGGGCTTCACCGACTCGACCGGCACCGCCGAGCGGAACAAGGTCCTCTCGGCCGAGCGCGCCAAGAGCGTCGACGACTACCTCCTCTCGCAGGGAATCGACGCCTCCCGGATGAGCCACGCCGGCTACGGCCCGGCCAATCCGGTGGCCGACAACGCCACGGCCGAGGGGCGCGCCAAGAACCGGCGCGTCGTCGTCACCTTCGCCAAGGGCGTGATCGAGCCGATGCCGGGCGGATACACGGCCCCGGACAAGCCGGCCGCCCCCGCCAAGGCCCCCGCGAAGAAGGAGGCCAAGCCGGCCGCCAAGCCCGCCGAGCCCGCCAAGAAGGGCTGACGCGCTCCCGAACTCCGATGTCCCGAACGGGGCCGCGATCGCGGCCCCGTTTTTCTTTGGCCACCGCCGATAATCCCGGCGTGGAGTGGCGGCTTCTCCTTCCGTCCGGGCGCGTCCTCGCGACGGGTCCCGGTCCCGGCGTGATGGCGGTCCTGAACGTCACGCCCGACTCGTTCTCGGACGGCGGGCGCTTCTCGTCGGCCGACTCCGCCGCCGAGGAGGGCGCCCGCTTCACAGACCTCGGGGCCACCCTCGTCGACGTCGGCGGCGAGAGCACGCGGCCGAAGGGAACGACCTATGGAGAGGGGGCCCGGGAGATCTCTTCGAACGAGGAAGAGGGGCGCGTCCTGCCCGTGATCACCCGGCTCCGAAGAATGAGGCCGTCCGTTCCGATCTCGATCGACACCCGGCGGACGGAGGTCGCCCGGGCGGCACTCGACGCCGGCGCCGACGTCGTCAATGTCGTCACGGGGCTCAAGGTCCCCGACGCCCTCCTCGATCTCGTCGCCAGCAGGGGTGCGGCCATCGTCCTCGGCCACTGCCGCGGCACGCCGCAGACCACCTTCGAGGAATCATCGTTCTCCGACGTCGTCGCCGAGGTGGCCGCGGACCTCGCCGCCGCCCGCGACCGCGCGGTCGCGTCCGGAATTCCTCCCGGGAGGATCCTCCTGGATCCCGGATTCGGCTTCGGGAAGAAGCCCGACGAGAACTTCGCGCTTCTCGCGCACCTCGCCGACCTCGCCCCGCCGGGGACGCCGCTCGTCGCCGGGGCGTCGCGGAAGGCGTTCCTCGGCGCCGTCGCGGGGCGGCCGGCGAACGATCGCCTCCCCGAGTCGCTCGCCGCGGCGGCCGCCGCCGCCCGCGCCGCCGCGACGCACCCGCTCCTCCTGCGGGTTCACGACGTCGAGGAGACGCTCCGCTTCCTCGCGGCGCTGGCGCGAGCGGGAGCCTGACCGTCGAAGACGCTACTTCGGGAGATTCATCTTCCGGAGCAGCGCGTCGAACCGGGGGTCGCCGCGGAGGACGTCGAAGAGAGGGTCGGTCCGGAGGCCTTGCATGAGAAAGGCCCGCTCGTCGTAAGCACGGCCGAGCCACTCGAACGCCTCATCCATCTCACCGAGGCCGCCATAGACGACCGCCAGGCAGGTCGGAGGGACGAACTGCGACTTCCGCTTCTCCAGGAGGAAGTCCAGGACCTTCCGCGCCTCGGCCTTCCGCCCCGCGAGTCCGTACGTCAGCCCGAGAGTGAAGTTCGTGTCGGGCCGGGAGACCTTCCGCGAGAGGTGAGTCGCGATCGCCTCGTCGTACCGCTTCATGCTGGTCAGCGTGTTCGCGAGAGACCACTTCGCGAAGACCGAGTCGGGGTGGACCGAGAGCACCTTCTGGAACTGCTCCACCGCTGCCTCGTACCGCCGGGCGTACCAGTAGCGCTGGCCACGGTAGACGCCGATCTGCTCCGAAAGCGGGTCGAGCTGCTCGGCGATCCGGATCTGCTCGAGCGCCTCGTCGTGACGTCCGACATCGCCGAGGAAGTTCGACTGGAGATACCGGGCGACGGCCAAGCCGGGGGAGAGCTCGATGGCCCGGAGGATGTCCGCCTCCGCTCCCGACCAGTCGAAATCACACGACAGCCGCAGGCCCGCGAGGAGGGCATGGGCTTCGGCCAGATGGGGGTCGAGCTGCAGGGCCTTCTCGGCCTCGGCTCTCGCGTCGGCGCAGGGAGGGCCGGTCGGCGCGAGGCCGGCAAAGGCCACCCATTGGAGGCCGTTCGCGAGCCGCGCGTGGGCGAGGGCGAACCTCGGATCGAGTGCGATCGCCCTCCGGTAGTGCTCGATCGACTTCTCGATCCCGGTCCGCTGGGTGAGCGACTGGTTCATCGCGAAGTCCCCGAGGAGGACCTCGCGGTACGCCTCCGGGTCGACGGTCCGGGTCGTCGAGAGCCGCTCGGCCTCCTCGGGCGTCACGGCGACCCGGACCTCGCGGGCGATCGCCGAGGCGACCTCGCTCTGGAGGGAGAGGATGCTCTTCGCCTCGCGCGTGTAGCTCTCGGCCCAGAGGTGCCGGTCGGAATCGGCCTCGATGAGCTGGACCGTGATCCGGACGCTCTCGCCCTCGCGCATCACGGAGCCCTCGATGATCCCTTTCACCCCGAGGGCTTTCGCGATCTCCGGAAGCGGCTTCGTCACGTTCTTGTACTGCATCACCGAGGTCCGGGAGATGACCTTGAGAGCCCGGATCTTCGCGAGCTCCGCGATGAGGGCCTCGGTCATCCCGTCGGCGAAGTACTCCTGTTCCGGGTTCTTCGAGAGGTTCGCGAGGGGGAGGACCGCCAGGGAGTCGATCCGGCCCGTCCCCGCGCGGCCGCCGAGGACCCCGCCCCGCCAGAGCGCCGAAAGGGCCACGATCCCGACGACGGCGAGGCCGCCCGTGACGGCGGTCCGGCGGCGGCTCCAGCTGCCGGGCGCGGCGGCCGCGGCCGGCGCCGGGAGGGACTTCGAGGAGAGGGCCTCGAGGTCCCCCCGGAGCTCCGCCGCCGTGAGATACCGATCCTCGGGAGCCTTCTGAAGGCACTTTCGAAGGAGTCTCCGGAGGCCCGTGGACACCGCCAGACCCTGCCCGGAGAGCGCGGCGGGCTCGGAATGAAGGATGGCGTCCGTCAGGCGCGCCGGGACGCTCTCGGGAAACGGCCGCCGGCCCGTCGCCAGCTCGCAGAGAACCGCTCCGGCCGCCCAGAGGTCGGTCCGCGCGTCGAGCGGCTCGGCCCGGAGCTGCTCCGGCGCCATGTAGGGGAGCGTCCCGACGGCCTCGAACGCCGTGGCCGACTCCGTGGCGGCGGCGGTGAGCGTCCCGGCATCCGGCGCCTGCCGAAGCCTCGCGAGGCCGAAGTCGAGGATCTTCAGCTCCCCGTCCGGGGTCACCCTCAGGTTCGCCGGCTTCAGGTCGCAGTGGACGACTCCCTCCGCGTGCGCGGCCCCGAGGCCGTCCGCGAGCTGGATCCCCAGCCTCAGGACCTCGCTCTCGGGAAGCGGGCCGCGGGCGAGGCGGTCGGAGAGTGACTCCCCTTCCACGAGCTCCATGACGAGCGCGTCGATGTCCCCCTCGCTCACGACGTCGAGGATCCAGGCGACGTGGGCGTGCTTGAGCTTCGCGAGGGCGAGCGCCTCTTTTCGGAAGCGCCGGCGCGCCGCGTCGTCCGCCAGAAGCCCCGTCCGGACGACCTTGAGGGCGACCTCCCGCTCGAGGCGGGTGTCCCGGGCCCGAAAGACCTCCCCCATGCCGCCCGCCCCGAGGGGGGCGAGAATCTCGTACGGCCCGAGGCGCGTTCCGGCCTCGAGACGCACTAACACGACCCCCGACCGACCGAGCTCATGGGCTTCGGCACAGTATAGGTGGCGCCCGTCAGGAGGCCGGCCGCGGCTTCAGGAAGTCGCGGACGAAGTCGCTCGCGGGGCTCTCGATCAGCTCCCGCGGCGTCCCCACCTGCTCGATCCGGCCCGCGTTCAGGAGGACGACGCGGTCGGCCACCTCGAAGGCCTCCTCCTGGTCGTGGGTCACGAAGACGCTCGTCAGCCGGATCTCGTCGTGCAGCCGCCGGAGCCAGCGGCGCAGCTCGAGCCGGACCTTCGCGTCGAGCGAGCCGAAGGGCTCGTCGAGGAGGAGCACCTTCGGCTCCACGGCGAGGGCGCGCGCCAGGGCGACCCGCTGCCGCTGGCCGCCCGAGAGCTCCGCCGGGAGCCGGTCGTGGAGCCAGTCGACGCCGACGAGGGTGAGGAGCGCCATGACGCGGCGGCGGATCTCCTCCTCGCCCGGGCGAGAGGCGCGCGGCTTCACGCGGAGCCCGAAGGCCACGTTCTCGAAGACGGACATCCGCCGGAAGAGGGCGTAGTGCTGGAAGACGAAGCCGACGCCCCGCTCCCGCGCCTCCCGGTGCGTCGCGTTCTCGCCGTGGAAGTGGATCGTTCCCGCGTCGGGCGCCTCGAGCCCCGCGATGATCCGGAGGAGGCTCGTCTTGCCGCCGCCGGAGGGGCCGAGCAGGGCGACGAGCTCCCCCCCGGGGACCGTGAGGCTGACGTTCGAGAGGGCGACGAACGCGCCGAAGGACTTCGTGACGTGCCGGACCTCGATGCTCACCGCGCGCTCCCCCCGCGCCGTTCGCGGGCCTCGAGAAACGCCTTCAGGGCGATCGTCACGAGGGCGAGGCCCGTCAGGAGCGAGGCGACCGCGAAGGCGGCGGAATAGCGGTACTCGTTGTAGAGGATCTCGACCTCGAGCGGGAGGGTGTTCGTCTGCCCCCGGATGTGGCCCGAGACCACCGAGACGGCGCCGAACTCCCCCGCGGCGCGCGCCGCGCAGAGGAGGACGCCGTAGAGGAGCCCCCAGAGCGCGTTCGGGAGGGAGACGCGACGGAGGATCTGGAAGAAGCCCGCGCCGAGGACGTGCGCCGCCTCCTCCTCGTCGGTCCCGAGCGACTGCATCGTCGGGATCAGCTCGCGGGCGACGAAGGGAAAGGTGACGAAGAGGGTCGCGAGGACGATGGCCGGCGGCGCGAAGAGAACCTGGAGCCCCGCCGCCTCGGCCGCCCCCCGGAAGAGGCCGGTCCGCCCGAAGAGGAGGACGAAGAGCATCCCCGCGACGACCGGCGAGACCGCGAAGGGAAGGTCGATCAGGGAGACGACCAGGCTCCGGCCGGGAAAGTCGAACTTGCCGAGGGCCCAGCCGGCGGCCACGCCGGCCACGACGTTCACCGGGAGGACGACCGCCAGCGTGACCGCCGTCAGGCGGAGCGCGGCCCGGGCGTCCGGCTCGGCCAGCGCCGCGACGTAGGCCGGAAGGCCGTCGCGCAGGGCCTCGGCGAAGACGAGCGCCAGCGGAAGGACGAGCAGGATGGCGACGGCCACCAGCGCCGACCCGACGAGCAGCCGCCGGACCCACGCGGGCTCGGTGCGGACGGGGCGAAAGCCCGTCACGTCCCGGCCTCGGCGCTCCGCGCCTGGAGCCGGCTCGCCGCGAGGAGGAGGACGAACGACAGGGCGAGCAGGAGGGCCGCGAGCGCCGTGGCGCCCGCGTAGTCGAACTGCTCCAGCTTCGCCATGACGAGGAGAGGCGCGACCTCGGTCTTCATCGGGAGGTTCCCCGAGATGAAGACGACCGACCCGTACTCCCCGAGCCCCCGCGCGAAGGCGAGGGTGAAGCCGGTCAGCCACGCGGGGACGAGCTCCGGGAGGAGGACCCGCAGGAAGACGTCGCGACGCCCGGCTCCGAGGCTCGCCGCCGCGTCCTCCACCTCCGGGTCCAGCGACTCGAGGACGGGCTGGAGCGTCCGGACGGCGAACGGCAGGCCCAGGAAGAGGAGCGCGAGGGAGATGCCGAGCGGCGTGAAGGCGACCTTCACCCCGAGGGCGCCGAGCGGCCTCCCGAGCCATCCCGTCGGCCCCCAGAGCGTCGTCAGGGCGATGCCGGCGATCGCGGTCGGGAGCGCGAAGGGAAGGTCCACGAGCGCGTCGACGAGGCGCCGGAGCGGAAACCGGTACCGGACGAGGACCCACGCCACGAGGCCCCCCACGACCGCGGCCCCGGCGGCCCCGGCGAGCGCCGTCGTCAGGCTGAGGCGCACGGCGGCCAGGACGCGCGGGTCCGTCGCCGTCCGCCGGAGCGTCGCCCCGTCGAGCCGGAGAGCCGAGAGCGCGAGCGCGAGGAGCGGCAGGAGGACGAGGAGGGAGAGCGCCGCCATCGAGACGCCCAGCGAGAGGCCGAAGCCCGGCAGCCGCGCCGCGCGCCGGCGGCGGGTCACCGGGAGGCCCCCGTGATCCGGTCGAAGACGCCGCCGTCCGCGAAGTGGACGCGGTGGGCGCTCTCCCAGCCGCCGAAGAGCTCGTCCACCGTGAAGAGCTCGAGCGCCGGGAACTTCGCCGCCCACTTCCGGGCCACCTCGGGACGGCGCGGGCGGAAGTGGTGCCGTGCGGCGATCTCCTGCCCCTCCGGCGTCAGGAGGTGCGCCAGGTACGCCTCGGCCACGGTACGCGTTCCCCGGGCATCCACCGTCTTGTCCACCACCGAGACCGTCGGCTCGGCGAGGATGCTGCGCGGCGGGACGACGATCTCGACGGTCCCCTTTCCGACCTCCTCCGCCGCGAGGAGCGCCTCGTTCTCCCACGCGAGGAGGACGTCGCCGATCCCCCGCTGGACGAAGGTGTTCGTCGCACCCCGCGCCCCCGTGTCGAGGACCGGGACCCGCCGGTACAGCTCGGCGACGAAGGCCTGCGCCTCGGCCTCGCTCTTCCCCGCCTTCCGGGCCGCCCCCCACGCCGCGAGGTAGTTCCAGCGCGCGCCGCCGGAGGTCTTGGGGTTCGGCGTGACGACGCCGACCCCCGGCTTCACGAGGTCCGGCCAGTCGCGGATTCCCTTCGGGTTCCCCTTCCGGACGAGGAACACGATCGTGGAGGTGTACGGGGCACTGCCGAAGGGGATCCGCTCGCGCCACCCCGGCACCACGAGGCCCCCGTTCTTCACGAGCGCGTCGACGTCGTACGCGAGCGCGAGCGTCACGACGTCCGCCGGGAGCCCGTCGATCACCGAGCGCGCCTGCTTCCCCGAGCCGCCGTGGGACTGCCGCACCTCGACGGCTTGACCGGTCCTCGCCTTCCAGGCCGCGGCGAAGGAGGCGTTGAACTCCCGGTAGAACTCCCGCGTCGGGTCGTACGAGACGTTCAGGAGCGTGACGGGAGGCGGGGCGGCGGCCGCGGCGGAGGAGCCGCACGCCGCCAAAAGAAGAATTATCCCTATCGTTTTAGTGGGTTTTTCGCGACGGCTCACGTCGTCCCTCCCCGTCCCCCGGCTCAGCGGGCCGCCCGCCGGCGGGACGCCCCCGAGAGCCGCCGGTTCCTCGCGAGGACGTCGGACAGCGTCGTGTGGTCGAGGATGGCCGCGGCCGCGTTCCGCACCTCGAGGAAGACCTCGAAGAGGCCGGCCTGCCGCCGCTCCGTCTTCACCCGCCGCGTCAGCTCCTCGAGGTCGCCGAACGGCGCGAGCGGACCGTCCACCAGGCGGATCACCTCCCCGAGGAGGATGGCGTCGGGCGCCCGGCGGAGAGCGTACCCCCCCTCGCGCCCCCGCCGGCTCGAGACGATCCGCGCGTTCTTCAGGAAGACGAGGATCCCCTCCAGGAACTTCTCGGGGATCCCCTCGGCGGCGGCGATGTCGGCGACGCGGACGACGCCCCCCTCGTGGCGCTCGGCCAGGTGGCAGAGGGCTTTCAGGGCGTAGAGGCCGCGCCGGGAGATTCTCATCGAATAATTCCTATAGGATATATAGACTTTCAAGCCCCCGCCCGTCAAGGGGCCCGGCGGCGTTCGGGTAAGCTGTCCCGCGATGCG
>DAOMFB010000049.1:0-11720 GCA_035429585.1 Thermoanaerobaculia bacterium | reverse complement strand
GTCCCGGTCCTCGTCCTCCCGGCCTGGTACGCGCTGACGTCGGCCGCGGCCCGGAGCCTCCCCCGGCCGGCCTTCCTCCTAGCCGGCGCGCCGCTCGCGCTCCTTCTGGCGCTCCTCGCCCCGGCGCTCCTCGTGATCGCGTCGAAGTGGCTCCTCCTCGGGCGGGTCAAGCCCGGGGTCCACCCGCTCTGGTCCTGCTTCGCCAGCCGCTGGGACTTCATCTGCATGGCCTGGAACATCCACGCCGGCGGCGCCGCCTCGGCCCTCGAGGGCTCACTCCTCCTGAACCCGCTCCTCCGCCTCGCGGGAGTCCGGATCGGGAAGCACGTGGTCCTCGGCGGCGGCTTCGCCGAGGACCTCCCCGACCCCGACATGCTGACCTTCGAGGACGGGGCGACCGTGGACTGCGTTTTCCAGGCGCACACCTTCGAGGACCGCGTCCTGAAGCTCGACCGGATCGTCATCCGGAAGGACGCCTCCGTCGGCCGGAACGCCGTCCTCCTCTACGGCGCGGAGGTCGGCGCCGGGGCGCGCGTCGCCCCGAACAGCGTCGTCATGAAGCACGAGCACCTGCTCCCCGGCCGCTCGTACGCCGGCTTCCCCACCCGGCCGCTGTGACGCGCGCGGCCCCGGAGCGGGTCGGGGGCCTCCGCGCCTACGGCTTCACCGCTCCCAGGTACCTGTCGAGCCAGTCGAGGCTCTCGCGGATGAACTCCTTCCGCGGCGGGGCGTGCCCCGTCTCGTAGATGACGTGCCGCTTGTCCTTCTCCGGGGCGCCGAGGAGCCGGTAGAGCGGCAGCTGCGAAGACTCCACCGGGAAGAAGTGGTCGTACCGGCCGTTCAGCATCAGGACCGGGATCCTCACCCGCGTGACGAAGTTGATCGCGTCGGCCTCGGGGAGCGACCTCTGGAAGAGCAGGCCACCCGATTCGAGGATGGCCACCCGGAAGCGGTCCTCGACCGCAAGGAGGTTCGGCGCGAGAGCGCTCCCCCAGCTCAGGCCGAGGTAGGCGAGCTTCGACCGGTCGATGTCGGGGCGGCTCTCGAGGTAGTCGAGCGAGCGGCCGAGGTCCTTCGACCACATGATCACGTGGTCGCGCCAGAATGCCGTCTGGTTCGAAACGTCGTTTTTCAGGTCGTCCCGGCGTTCGAACGTGCTCTTGTAGATCGGCGCGAGAAGCGCCCGGCCGCCCTTCGGGATGAAGTCAGCGTAGGGCGAGAGGACGAACCGGTCGGCCGAGATCGCTCCCGAGCCGGGGAAGTAGACGACGGTCTGGTATGGCGGTGCGGCGTTCTTCGGGAGGTAGAGGTGGGCGAACACCCGCTCGCCGCCGTAGGCCGCGCGGAAGCTGACCGTCTCGTGCGTCCACTCTTCCGTCGTCTCCGTCGCCTCGACCCGTGCGTCCAGCTCTCCCTTGTCGTACGCGTAGAGGCCCTTGAAAGCGCGGAAAACCTCGTCGGAGACCGGCTTCTCTTTCGAGAAGTCCCGGAAGGCGATCTCGGTCTTCACAAGGGCCGCCGCAGGGGGCGACCCGGCGAGCGACACGCACCGAAGGCCGTAGTTCGGCCGGCGGTCCCAGGGCGACTGCGTGTCCGGATCGATGAACATGTACGTCGGCTCGCCGAAGCCCCCGCCGAGGATGTATCGCTTTCCGCCGGGGCCTTCGTTCCGGCACCACTCCTTGACGTTGCCCGCCATGTCGAACGTGCCGTACCCGCTGAACGTCCCGGCTCCTCCGGCCGGGAGGGTGCCGTTCCCCTGGAAGTTGCTCCCCGGCGAGACGAGAAGGCTGGCCTGCGTCTGGGCAGCCCGGTTCCAGTGGTAGATGGTGGGGAGGCTCTTCCCGGCGTACGCCGCGTACGCGGCCGCCTCGAACCAGCTCACGCCGGCGACGGGGTGCTTCTCCATTCCCTTCGGGAAGGTCCCCAGCTCCCACGTCGCGGGGCCGGGACGGCCGGTCGCGTCGCGAAAGCGGGCCACCGCTTCTTCCCAGGGAACCGCCTGCCCGTCACGGACGAAGGGTTCCTTCCAGTACTCGCGCTTCGCGTACCCCCCGGCGTCGACGAACTTCCGGAACTCCTCGTTCGTCACCTCGGTCCGGTCGATCAGATAGTCGTCGAGAGGGACCTCCGGGAGCTGGTCGAGCCCCGGAATCGCGAGCCCGATCTTTCCGCCCGGAATGCGCACCATCCCCGGCGGAATGCTCCCCTCGGCGTCGAGCCGGAAAGTGAGGTTCATGGGAAGGCGGTGGACGATCGACCAGGTCGGTGCGATCTCATAAGCCGGAGCGAAGCCCGGCTTCGAGATCCGCCAGACGTAGTAGTCCCTCGGGACCCGGATCTTCGAAAGCGGCGCCTGCCCGAGGCTCTCCCAGCGGTCCGGATCGCCGCGATACGGGCGGATCGAGACGTCGGCTCCCGGCGGCACGCTCTCGACGGTGGCTTCCATCGTCGCCTGCAGGAAGAGGTTCTCGAGCGTCGGGTCGTTCGGGAGAACGGCTCGGGCTTCCCGCGCGAGGAGGACGGCCTTCGGGAACTCCTCGGCGGCCACGAGGCGCGCGACTTCGGGCGTCGCGACCTCTCGCGCCCACCGCGCCCGTCGGGCCCGGTGCCATGCCCACCCGCCGCCGGCCACGGCGACGACGGCGGCGGCGGCGAGGAGGATCCGGGCGTTCCGTGAGAGACCCGGAGCCCTTGCCGGAGCCATGGCGCCCTGAATGGCCCGGAGCGCCTCCCGCACCTCTTCCGCGTTCGCGAACCGGCGCCCGGGGTCCTTCTCGAGGAGCTTCCGGACGACCGCCTTCAGAGCCTCCGGGCCCGGGGCGTCGCCGAAGTCCCGGGGCGGAGCGTGAAGGATGGCGTCGGAGACGGCGACGGGCGTCGACCCTTCGAACGGAAGCCGTCCCGTCGCCATCTCGTAAAGGACGACACCGAGGGAGAAGAGGTCGCTCCGCGTGTCGACGGGCCTCCCGAGGAGCTGCTCGGGCGACATGTACGAGAGCGTCCCGAGCGTCGTCCCCTCACGCGTAAGCCGCTCGGGCTCCGAGCCCCCGGAGCCCTCGCCGGGGTCGAGCCGCTTCGCGAGGCCGAAGTCGAGGACCTTCACCTGCCCGCGCGCGGTGAGCATGATGTTCCCGCTCTTGACGTCGCGGTGGAGGATCCCCGCGCGGTGCGCCTCGCCGAGCGCGTCGACCGCCTGGATCCCGATCGAGAGGGTCTCGGTGACGGGAAGCGGGCCTTTCGCGAGCGCCGCGTGGAGCGTCTGTCCCTCCACCAGTTCCATGACGATCACGTTCCGGTCGGCCGTCTCGATCAGCTCGTAGACCGTGCAGATGTTCGGGTGGTTCAGCGCGGAGGCGGCCATGGCCTCGCGCCGGAACCGCTCGCGCCGCTCGGCGTCCTGCCCGAAGGCCTCCGGCAGAACCTTCAGCGCCACCATCCGCCCGAGCCGGGCGTCGCGGGCGCGGTAGACCTCGCCGAAGCCCCCCCGTCCGAGGAGCTCCAGCACCTCGAAGTGGCCGATGCTCGTGCCGCTGATCGACGTCGGACCGGAGGGCCCGGCCCCGGGCGATGCCGCAGCCGTCAGCTCGGCGGAATCTCCCGGCGGCCGGCTCGACATTTGAGACCGATTCTATGTCCGGATCGTCTCTCCCTACGGGCTCATCTCGTAGGCGTCGGCCAGGGGGAGCACCTCGCCCGCCCAGATCCTCGCCGCCCGGTCGCCGTCGCGGTCCGGCTTCCGGAGCATCCGCAGGCAGTCCCCCGCCTGCTCCGGGCTGGTTCCCGCCCGGCCGTACAGCTCGATGGCGAAGCGGGAGAAGTCGCGGACCATGAAGTCGAAGATCTGGTCCACGACGTCGGGCGTCACGCCGAGGAGCGCGGCGTTCTCGAGGATCAGCTGCCCGTAGACGACGAGCGTGAAGAGCTCACCCAGCGTCAGGACGAAGTCGAGGTCCTTCTGCTGCGCGTCGGTGACGTTCTTCTTCGCGAGGAAGGCCATCAGCGCGGCGGTCTGCTCCTCGAAGTGGTTCACGTTCGGCAGGTCCCACGCCGCGTAGGCCTTGCGGAAGTCGTGGAACCGGATCTTCCCGAGGCCCGAGGCCGGCCCCTGGTCGAAGAGGAACAGGTCGTCCGCCGGGTCGGAGCGGGTCGGCACGTCGGGGTACGGGGCCGGGGCGAAGAAGTAGTTCGGCAGGAACTTCAGGATGAGCGCGATGTTGACGTGGACCGTCCCCTCGAGCTTCGGCAGCGCCCGGATGTCGCGCGCCGCCATCTCGAAGTAGGTCTCCTTCTCGAACCCCTTCGCCGCGATGACGTCCCAGAGGAGGTCGATGACCGACTCCCCCTGCGTCGTCACCTTCATCTTCACGACGGGGTTGTAGAGGAGGTAGCGCCGGTCCTCCCGCGTGGCCGACCGGAAGTAGTCCGAGGCGCGGAGGGCGAAAAGCCGCATCGCGACGAGGCGCGCCCACGCGTCGGTGAACATCCGTTTCACGTGCGGGAAGTCGGTCACGTGCATCCCGTAGAGCCGCCGGCGCGAGGCGTGACGGAGCGCCTCGTAGAAGGCGTGGGTGCAGATGCCGATCGAGGCCCAGCCGAGGTTGTACTTGCCGACGTTGACCGTGTTGAGCGACGCGTCCCAGGCGTCCTTCCCCCGGATCAGGACCGCGTCCTCCGCGACCGGATAGTCCTTCAGCGCGAACTCGGCCACGTAGGACTGGCTCGTGCAGACGTTCTGGACCAGCTCGTAGTTCGGGTGCTTCGTGTCGGCGGCGAAGAAGACCCAGTCGTCCCCGTCCGCCATCTTCCCGAAGACGGAGAGGAGCGACGCCTCGTTGCCGTTCCCGATGTAGTACTTCCGGCCGTTCGCGAAGTACCCGCCGGAGGGGTTCGCCGCGAGGCGCATCTCCGTCGAGTAGATGTCCGCCCCGTGCTCCTTCTCCGAGAGGCCGAAGCCGAAGACGCCCCCGTCCGCGAGGAGGGCCGCGGCGCGCCGCTTCATCGCGTCGTTCCGGCTCATCCAGAACGGGCCGAGGCCGAGGATCGAGACCTGCCACGTGTACCAGTAGGGGAGGCCGTAGAAGCCGAGCACCTCGTTGAAGGCGCAGTTCCGGTAGGTGTCCCAGCGCGCCCCCGGGCCGCCGAAGGCCGACGGCGTCAGGAGCGTCGAGAAGATCCGCTTCTCCTTCTGGAAGTCGAGGAAGTCGCGGTACCAGACGCGGTCCCGGTCGTCGTCCTTCAGGCGCTTCTTCCCCTTGGCCTCGAAGAAGGCGATGGTGTCGCGGACGATCCCGGCGGAGAGCTGGTCGAGCGGGAGGTCCGGCGAGCGGGGGTTCAGGAGGAGCATGAGGTCACCTCCCCGGGAGTTCCGACGGAGCTTATCCCCCCCCGGCGCTACCCGGCGTCCCGCTCCTCCATCTGCATCACGCAGCCGACCTCGAGGGCGAAGCGGCCGCGGCGGAGGGGGACGAAGCGGACCTCGGGGCAGCGCTCCTCGAGCCGCTTCCGGAGGAGGATGAGCCGGCTCTCGAGGTTGTCCTTGAACGCCGGGAGGCCGAGCTTCGGGTCGAGGCGCAGCTCGCGGTTCGTGAACTCGCGCCGCCCCTCCCGGTGCTCCTTCAGGAGCTTCCAGAGGATCTTCCCCGGGACGTTCCGGACCAGGTACTCGCCGTCCACGAAGACGCAGTCGTCGTTCCGGTAGTAGACGAACGACCGGCGGGCGGCGGCGGACGGCGCCGGCCCGGCGGCTCCGGCCGGCTCCTCCTCGTCGTCGGCGGTGGAGGCGAACCGGTCGATCCCGATCGCGATCTGGTTCGCGATGACCGAGAGGAACGTCTCGTGCCAGTCGGCGAAGGCCAGCGGGTCGCGGCTCTCGACGGCGAGGACGCCGAGCAGGCGGTCCTCCACGAGGAGCGGCAGGGCCATCTGCGCCTCGGCCTCGGGGAGCCCCGGCAGAGGAACCTCCGGCCGCACCGCGCCCCCGTCCCTCTCGACCCCGTTCCGCACGGCGCGTCCGTACCGGAGGAGGGCCTCCACGCCCGAGAGCCGGACCGGGGCGCGCTTCTCCGCGACCGTCCCGACGAGCCCTGCGCCGAGCGGCACCTCGGCGCCCACGCCGCTCCCCTCGTAGCCGCGGCTCGCGATCGTCACCAGGGTCCCGCACTTCTCCTCGAGGAGCAGGACCATCGAGTGCCGGAAGCGGAACAGCTCGTCCAGCGCCGCGAGGGCGTCGGCCAGGAGCCCCTCGAGGCACGTGGCGCGGTTCAGGCGCGCGGAGACGATCGAGAGCGCTCGCAGCTCGCCGAGGGGCCCGTCGGCCACGGACGCCTCGTCGCCGGAGGCCCCCGGCGGCGCCGCGTCGAGGAACCCCTCCACCTTCTCCGCCGAGAGGACCTCGCAGACGTCCGCCGAGCGGAGCCTGAAGACCCCCGCCATCCCCGTGTGCGACGCGATCGCCTCGATCCGGAGCGCCATCGCGTCGAAGAGCGGCCCCTCGGTCTCCGACCGGACGTACCGGAGCCGGAGGCGCCAGGAGTCGAGGGTGGCGGGGTCCCAGAGCTCCACCATCGCCCGGGGGTTCTCGCGGAGGTTCTTCGCCGTCTTGTTGAAGAACTGACAAGAGATCGCGACGTGCGAGGGGTCGAGGTAGTAGACCTGGCTCAGGTAGGTCACGTTCGGCGTGCCGTCCGCCGCGCAGGTGACGATCGTGGACGGGACGATCCCCGCGAAGCAGCGCGAGAGGCTCTCGAGGGGGACGCTCACGCCGGGACCCCTCCCGCAAGCCGCTCGCCCGCGTGCGGGCCGGGCGACTGCTCGAAGACGTCCGTCACCTCCAGCGTCACGGCCCGGCAGGGCCAGCGCCGGATCCGCCGGGAGGGACCGACCGGGGCGCCGACGGCGATGACGTCCGCGGCGAAGCGCTCGGCCCACCTCTCCACGGCGGCGCGGTCCACTTCGCCCGCCGGGCGCAGCGCCACGCAGCGCCCCTTCACCTGCACCGTGCGGTGCGTCATCGGCTTCTCGAAGACGACGGCGACGGCGCCGCCGGCCGCGACGTTCGCCAGCGACTCCGCCCCCGAGGCTTCCGGGACGTAGACCGTCATCCGCCCCGCCGCGTCGAAGGCGACCCCGACGGCGTGGACGCACGACGGCACGAGGTCCGCGTCCCGCGTCCCCACGGCGATGACGGTGAGCCCCTCGAGGAGGCGCGGCAGCCCGTCCCGCATCCGCTCCACGCCGGGATGATACGAAGTCTCGATTAGGAAGTTCTTAGGGAGTCGTTAGTCACTTCTTAGGTGGCGGGCCCTTCGGAGCGGCCCCATCTTTCGCTCCGTGAAAAGGAGGCTCGCCATGAACGACCAGCACACGACCTACCGCATCGCCGAGGACGTCGACGCCATCGCCCACCCGCACGCCGTCCCGGGCGTCGGGTACCTCCCGATCCTGTCGTACCTCGTCCGGGGACGGCAGCCGGTCCTGATCGACACGGGGGCCGTGGCGACGTCCCGCGGCTTCCTCGAGGCGCTCGAGAGCCTGATCGACCCGGCCGACCTCGCGTGGATCGTCCTCTCGCACCCCGACACGGACCACTCGGGGGCGCTCCCGGCGCTCCTCGGAAAGGCCCCGCGGGCGAAGCTCGTCCTGAACTGGGTCTCGACGGGGAAGCTCACCTCCGTGATGGAGCCGCCTCTCCCGCGGATCCAGTGGGTCAACGCGGGCGAATCGCTCGCCGCCGGCGACCGGGTCCTCCACCTCCTCCGCCCGCCGATGTACGACTGCCCCTCGACCGTGGCCGTCTTCGACTCGAAGAGCCGGGCCCTCTTCTCCTCCGACGCCTTCGGCGCCTTCGTCCCCGAGATGACGGAGACCTTCGCCGGACAGAGGTCCCCGGAGGCCGCCCTCGAGGGGATGTCGTTCTTCTGCCGCGCCAACTCCCCCTGGCTCGCCGACGTCCGCCCCGACCGTTACCAGGCCGCCCTGAAGAGCTTCGTCGACCTCGAGCCGTCGTGGCTCCTCGGCGGCCACTTCCCCGCCGTCGAGGCCCCGAACGTCGGGCGGATCGTCGCTCGCGCGGCCTCCTTCCCGCTCGAGGGGCGGGTGCCGCTCCCCGGCCAGCAGGCCCTAGACGCCGCCCTCGCGGCCATGGGAAAGGCCGCGTGACCGTCCCCTTTCCGCTGCACCATTTCGTGCACCCCCCTGCCCCGGCGCGGGCTCCCGCCGTCGGGGCCTTCCCTTTTTTCCCTCGATCGGCGCCGTTCGGTGGGATCATTCGGCCAAATCACCCTTGGCACCGGACTTGATTCCATCAACGGGGATCCGATCCACGGATCGCCGAAATCAACGGAGGAGAGAGATGAAGAAGACCACCGCCGCCGTCGTCGCCACCGTCGCCAGCCTCGCTCTCGGCAGCACCGGCCTCGCCACCATGGACATCCTGAAGGAGTACAAGGCGAAGGACGCGAACGCCAACTGCGCCTCCTGCCACAAGGACAAGATGCCGAAGAAGGACGCCCACGAGCTGAACGACTTCGGGAAGACCGTTCAGGCCGCCAAGGCCAAGGACGGGAAGATCGACTGGGCGAAGGTCAAGGCTCCGGCCGCCCCCGCCAAGTAACTCTTCCGCTCCGGACTCAGGCGCCCCCGCCCCCCGTGGACGGGGGCGCTTCGCTTTGCGGGCCGGGCCGCCGTCCGCCCCACCGCCGCGAGCCGCCGGGCCCCTCGCCCCGCACCGCCCGGAACCGGAAGTCGTCGGTCTTTCCCTCGCGGGTGAGGGTCGCCCTGAGCGTGCCCGTCTCCAGCTTGTAGGTGACCGTCACCTCGCCGGGCGCACCGGGCTCGGTCCCCGAGAAGCGGACGTAGCGCTCGGTCCGCTCGACGAGCGGCAGGGAGACGGGCGCCCCCTTCTCCTCCCGGGCGGCGAGGTCCCCGTTGAAGCGCCGGAGCCGGAGGACCGGCCCGCCCGCCTCCTCCCGGATCGAGAGCAGCTCCACCACGACGAGCTTCCCGTCCGAGACGACCCGGCGCACTCCGACCATCGCGTCGCCGGAGAGCGGCATCCAGACCTCTTCCGAGATCCGGTTCCCGGTGGAGTCCACCCAGTGGCCCGACAGGAACGTCAGGTCCCTGACCCCCGGCTTCGACGGCGGCGCCGTCTGCGCCAGGACGGGGAGCGAGGCCAGAAGGACGAGGGCCAGCGCGGCGGTCGGACGTGATCTCATGCTCGAGGACCTCCTCTCGGACGGGCGGAGTCTAGGACCCCGTGACCGCAGCCGCCACCCCCGTTTACGATAACCCTTCACGAAATACCGGCCCGCGGGGCCGGACGCGGGAGGCTCCCCCGATGAACAGACGTTTCGCCACCGGCTCCGGCCCGATCCTCCTCGGCCTCGCCCTCCTCGCGACGCCGTCGCCCGCCCAGCCGTACGACCCGGCGCTCTTCTCCGGGATGAGGTGGCGGCTGGTGGGGCCGTTCCGGGGCGGGCGGACGCTCACCGCCACGGGCGTCGCCGGCCACCCCGACCGCTTCTACTTCGGCGCCGTCGGCGGGGGCGTCTGGCGGAGCGACAACGCGGGGCGGACGTGGGAGCCGCTCTTCGAAGCGCAGCCGGTCGCCTCCATCGGCGCCGTCGCCGTGGCCCCCTCCGACCCGGACGTCCTCTACGTCGGGTCGGGCGAGGCCGACATGCGCTCGGACATCTCGTACGGGAACGGCGTCTACAAGTCGGTCGACGGCGGGAGGAGCTGGACGTTCCTCGGCCTTCGCGACTCGCGGCAGATCGGCCAGATCGTGGTCGACCCGAAGGACCCGAACGTCGTCTTCGTCGCGGCCCTCGGGCACGCCTACGGGCCGAACGCCGAGCGGGGCGTCTTCCGCTCGAAGGACGGCGGGAAGAGCTGGGCCCGGGTGCTGTTCAAGGACGAGAACACCGGCGCCGTGGACCTCGCCTTCCAGCCGGGCAACAGCCGGACGATCCTCGCCGCCCTCTGGCAGACGCGGCGCCCGCCCTGGAACGTCTATCCCCCGTCGAACGGGCCCGGGAGCGGCCTCTGGCGATCGGAGGACGGCGGCGACACCTGGAAGCCGGTGGCGGGCGGCTTCCCGTCGGAGAAGCTCGGCCGCGTCCGCGTCGCCTTCGCGCCGTCGGACCCCCGCCGCGTTTACGCCATCGCCGACGCGAAGGAGGGGGGCCTCTGGCTCTCCGAGGACGCCGGGGCGAGCTGGAAGAAGGTGAACGGCGACCGGCGGATCTGGGGGCGCGGGTGGTACTTCGCCGGCGTCACCGTCGACCCGAAGGACCCGAACGTCGTCTACGCCCTCAACACAGGGCTCTTCCGCTCGGCGGACGGCGGGAAGACCTTCGTGCCGTTCAAGGGAGCGCCGGGGGGCGACGACTACCACCGGCTCTGGATCGACCCGGCCGACCCGCGCCGGATGATCGTGGCGGCCGACCAGGGGGCGGTCGTGACCGTGGACGGCGGGAGGACCTGGAGCAGCTGGTACAACCAGCCGACCGCGCAGTTCTACCACGCGATCACCGACGACCGGTTCCCCTACCGGATCTACGGCGCGCAGCAGGACAGCGGCGCCGTGGCCGCCCTGTCGCGCTCCGATTACCGCTCCCTCACACGCCGCGACTGGCAGGAGGTCGCGGCCGGCGGCGAGAACGGCACCATCGTCCCCGACCCGGCGGAGCCCGACATCCTCTGGGGCGGGAGCGTCGGGCGCTTCGACCTCCGGACGCTCCAGGAGCAGAACGTCGACCCGACGCTCGCCTGGCCCGGCGACTACCGGAGCGAGTGGACGCTGCCCCTCGCGGTCTCGCCGCGGAACCCCCGGACCGTCTACTTCGCCAACCAGTTCCTCTTCCGGACGACCGACGGCGGCAAGCGCTGGGAGAAGGTCAGCCCCGACCTGACGCGGGAGGACCCCGGCGTCCCGGCCACGCTCGACCCCGCCACCGCGGACGACAAGGAGGCCCGCGGGGCGCGGCAGGGGGTCATCTACGCGATCGCGATCTCGCCCGTCGTCGACGGCCGGATCTGGTGCGGCACCGACGACGGCCTCGTCTGGCTCTCGCGCGACGACGCCCGGAGCTGGACGAACGTCACCCCGAAGGCCCTCACCCCCTGGTCGAAGGTCGGGATCCTCGAGGCCTCGCACTTCGACGCGGAGACCGCGTACGCCGCCGTCGACCGGCACCGGATCGACGACATCGACCCCTACGTCTACCGGACGCGCGACGGCGGGAAGAGCTGGACGGCCATCGCGAAGGGAATCCCGGCCGGCAGCTACGTGAACGTCGTGCGGGAGGACCCGGTCCGCCGCGGCCTCCTCTACGCCGGCACGGAGACGGGCGTCTTCGTCTCCTTCGACGACGGCGACCACTGGCAGCCGCTGCAGCTAAACCTGCCGAACTGCTCCATCCGCGACATCGACGCGAAGCACGGCGACCTCGTCGTCGGGACGCACGGCCGGTCGTTCTGGGTACTCGACGACCTCTCGCCGCTCCGCCAGCTCGACGCGAAGGTCGCGGCGGCCGACGCGCATCTCTTCGCCCCGCGCGCCGCCGTCCGGCTCCGCCCTGCCCCGTTCCTCGGGACGCCCGAGCCGAAGGACGAGCCGATGGGCGAGAACCCGCCCCGCGGCGCGGTCCTCGACTACGTCCTCGGGGCGGCCTCCCCCGGCCCGGTCGCGCTCGAGATCCTCGACGCGACGGGGG
>DAOMFB010000048.1:0-11778 GCA_035429585.1 Thermoanaerobaculia bacterium | reverse complement strand
TCCTGCGAGGGGGGGGCGCCGCGCGGCGTGGCGGGGGGGGGCTGGGGCGGGGGGAGGGAAGGGCGGCGCGGGGAGGGGTGCGGGACCCCCCGGTGGAGAAGGCGGAAGACGAGCCAGGCCGCGAGCAGGCCGAGCAGGAGCGGAAGAAGGACGGAGGGCCGCCGCGGCGGCGAGCCGGGCGGAGGGGGCGGGTACGGCGGGGGATAGCCGGACATGGAGAGACGATTCTAGGCTGCGGCGGACGGAGGGCGGGGCCTCAGCGGGGCGCGCCCTTCGCCCCGAGACCGGTGAGCCCCTCGACCAGGATCAGGCTCGAGAGGTTCTCGCTGACCGCGAGGGCGAGGGTGCTGCCGTCGGGCGAGAGGCCGAACGTCTCGACGTCGGTGTTCGGCTCGAATCCGGCGAGGGGCCGCCTCGATGGCGCCGTGTCGCGCCCCGGGACGAAGTCCTGGACGAAGAGCCCGGAGCGTCCGCGCTCGTCCTGGCCGATGAAGGCGACCGCCCGCCCGTCCGGCGTCCACGCCGCCCGTCCGGGCAGGTAGTGGGCGGCCGGGACGACGAGGGGCGTCTCCACCTCGAAGGGGGCCGGGGCGCCGTCCTCGAGACGGACGACGCGGACGACGGTCCGGGTCGCCGAGGCCGGCACGGTGCAGAGGACCCACCGCCCGTCGGGCGAGACCTGGGGCGCCGCGACGAACCCCGCCACGAGGCGGACGGCGCCCGTCCCGTCCGGGCGCACCTTCCAGACGCCCGCCTTCTCGGGATGGAACGAGGCGTAGACGACCCACGAGCCGTCGGCCGGCGCCGAGGGGTTTCCCGCGTCCAGGCCGTCGTTCGATACCTGTCTCGGATTCGACCCGTCGGCGTCGCCCATCCAGATCTCGTGGTGGCCGGAGCGCGTCGAGCTCCAGAGGAGGTGGCGGCCGTCGCGGGTGAGGAAGGGGTCGCGGTCCTCCGGAGCCTCGTCGGTGAGCCGGACCAGGCTTCCCGTCGACAGCGCGAGCCGCCAGAGATCGAGGCTCCCGTTCCGGTTGGAGGAGAAGACGAGCGAGGCGCCGTCGGCGGAGAAGACGGGCTGCCGGTCGCGCGCGCTCCCGTAGGTCAGCCAGCGGGGCGGAGCGGCCGGCGAGGCGACGGCCTTCAGCTGCAGGTTCTCGCGGACGACGGGGGCCTCGGCGACGACCCGCCCCGGGCCGGCGACGTCGAGGACCTGCCCGAAGGTGGCGGCGGCGAGGAGCGTCTTCGGCTCGCCGCCGGCGAGGCGCTGCGTCACGAGACGCCCCTCGAAGCCTCCGGCCGCCTCGCCGCTCCGGGCGTAGAGGATCTCTCCCGCGGAGATCCAGACGGGGGTGGAGAGCCGGCCCCGCCCCCCCGCGGGCGCGAGGAGCCGCACCGCGCCGCCGCCGGCCGGGACGATCGCGATGCGCCACGGGACGTCGCTGCCGAGGTCGCGCGGCCCGGCCGCGACGGCGATCGACGTCCCGTCGGGAGACCAGCGGGGCGGGAGGGTCTGGAGCCCCTCGGTCCTCCAGAGGTCCCGGGGCCCGCTCCCGTCGGCCGCGGCGACCGCGAGGACCGTGACCATCCGTCCCCCCTCCGACCGGGCGCGGAGGAAGGCGATCCGGCTGCCGTCCGGCGAGGGATCGGCGAGGCCGGCGTCGTCGAGCAGGTGGCGCGCCTCGCCTCCCACGGCCGGCGCCCGGAAGAGGGACGGGCGGCCGCCGGCCACGCGCGTGAAGAGGACCGCCGCGCCGTCGGGCGTGAAGCGGGGGGCGACGTCCGGCCCGGACGTCAGGGGGGTCTCGCTCCCGCTGGCGAGCTGCTTGATCCAGATCCGGGACACCCCGTCCCGGGCCGAGGAGAAGACGATCGACTTTCCGTCCGGCGCGGCGGCCGGCCCCTGATCGCTTCCCGAGAAGGTCACGCTCCGGAGGGACGGCGGCTCCCCCGGCGCCGGCACGAGGCGCCGCCCGGCGAAGACGCCGGCGGCGACGAGAACGAGGCCGGCGAGCGCGAGGAGGGCCGGCAGGGACCGCCGGCGCCGAGCCGGCGACAGGGCCTCCGGCGCGACCGCCGACCGGCCGGAGATCGACGGAAGGTGCTCCGCGAGGTGCGCGAGGTCGCGCGCCAGATCGCGCGTGGAGGCGTACCGGTCGGACGGCTCCTTCGCCAGACACCGCTCGAGGACCCAGAGGACGGGAAGCGGAAGGGACGGGTCGACCTCCGCGGCCGGCTCCGGCTCGTCGCGCACGATGGCGGCGAGCGTCTCGGGCAGGGTGTCGCGGCGGAAGGCGCGCCGGCCGGTCACCACCTCGTAGAGGACGGAGCCGAACGAGAACTGGTCGGAGCGGAAGTCGACGGGCCGGCCGGAGGCCTGCTCCGGCGACATGTACGCGGGCGTCCCGAGGACCATCCCGGCGGCCGTCGTCCCCTCGTTCGCGCGGACCGTCTCGTCCTCGGCGCCGGCCGCCGCGGGCGCCGACTTCGCGAGGCCGAAGTCGAGGATCTTGGCCCGCCCGTCGGGCCGCACCATGACGTTCTCGGGCTTCAGGTCGCGGTGGACGATCCCCTTCTCGTGCGCGGCGGCGAGGCCGTCGGCCACCTCGGCCGCGATCTGAAGGGCGCGGCGGAGCGGCGGCCGCCCGGCCGAGAGGAGCTGGCGGAGGCTCGACCCCTCCACCAGCTCCATGGCGACCCAGGAGACGTCGCCCGAACGCCCGACGTCGTGGACGACGACGATGTTGGGGTGGTTCAGCGCGGAGGCGGCCCGCGCCTCCCGCGCGAAGCGGGCCGCGGCCTCGGCGTTCTCCGCGACGCGCGCGGGAAGGACCTTCACCGCCACGTCGCGCGCGAGGCGCTCGTCGCGGGCCCGGTAGACCTCGCCCATGCCGCCCGCACCGAGGGGCGCGACGACCTCGAAGGGTCCGAGCCGGGTGCCGGCGGCGAGCGGCATCGGGAACTGTCGCGATTATCGCCCGCGGGCCGCGACTAGCGGGGCTCTCCCGGACCGACCATCTTCGCCGGGTCGACCCACCGGTCGAACTCCGCGGGCGTGACGAAGCCGAGGGCGACCGCGGCCTCCCTCAGGGTCGTCCCGTCGCGATGGGCCTTCTTCGCGATCTCGGCCGCCCGGTCGTAGCCGATCCGGGGGGCGAGCGCCGTGACCAGCATGAGGGACCGCCGGAGAAGCTCCTCGATCCGGGCGCGGTCGGGCTCGATCCCCTCGGCGCAGTGGACGCGGAAGCTGCGGCAGGCGTCCGCGAGGAGCCGCACCGACTCGAGGAGGTTGTGCGCGATCACGGGCTTGAAGACGTTCAGCTCGAAGTTCCCCTGGCTCGCGGCGAAGGCAATCGCCGCGTCGTTGCCGTAGACCTGCGCGACGACCATCGTCAGCGCCTCGGACTGCGTCGGGTTGACCTTCCCCGGCATGATCGAGCTGCCCGGCTCGTTCGCGGGGATCCGGATCTCCGAGAGCCCGCTGCGGGGTCCCGAGGCGAGCCAGCGGACGTCGTTGGCGATCTTCATCAGGGACCCGGCGAGGGTCCGGAGCGCCCCGGAGGCGAAGGCGGCGGCGTCGTGCGCGGCCAGCGCCTCGAACCGGTTGGGGGCCGGGACGAAGGGGAGCCCGGTCAGCGCCGACAGCCGCTCCGCCATCCGCTCGGCGAAGCCGGGCGGCGCGTTGAGTCCCGTGCCGACCGCCGTGCCGCCGATGGCGAGCTCGGAGAGGTGGGGAAGCGCCTGGCGCACGTGCGCGATGCCGTGGTCGAGCTGGGAGACCCAGCCGGAGATCTCCTGCCCGAACGTCAGCGGTACGGCGTCCATCAGGTGGGTCCGTCCGATCTTCACGACGTCGGCGAAGGCCTTCGACTTCGCGTCGAGCGCGTCCCTCAGGCCCGTCGCCTCCGGCAGGAGCCGCCCGTCGATCTCGGAGACGGCCGCGACGGACATCGCGGTCGGGAAGGCGTCGTTCGAGGACTGGGAGAGGTTGACGTCGTCGTTCGGGTGAATCGGCGTCTTCGAGCCCTTGACGCCGCCGGCCAGCTCGATGGCGCGGTTCGCGACGACCTCGTTGACGTTCATGTTGGTCTGCGTGCCGCTGCCGGTCTGGAAGACGACGAGGGGGAAGTGCGCGTCGAGCCTTCCGTCGGCGACCTCCTCCGCCGCGGCGACGATCCACGCCGCCTTGTCGGACGGGAGCCGGCCGAGGTCGCGGTTCACCTCGGCCGCCGCCTTCTTCAGCAGGCCGAAGGCCCGGATCAGGGGGCGGCCGAACCGGATCTCCCCGATCCGGAAGTTCTCCAGGGAGCGCTGCGTCTGGGCGCCCCAGTAGCGGTCCGCCGGGACCGCGATCTCGCCCATCGTGTCCTTCTCGAGGCGTGTCGACATGGCCCTCGCTCTCCCCGGGGATTCTCCCTCATCGCTACGCGGGATCTCATAGACTCGGATGCATGAGAGCGATCCGCATCCACGAGATCGGAGGCCCCGAGGTCCTGAGGTCCGAGGACGTCCCCGTCCCGCGGCCGAAGGAGGGGGAGGCGCTCGTCGCCGTCGAGGCCGCGGGCCTCAACTTCATCGAGGTCTACTTCCGGCGCGGCTGGTACAAGGCGGCTCTTCCGTTCACGCCCGGCTCCGAGTGCGCGGGGACGGTGCGGGAGGTCGGCCCGGGCGTGACGTCCGTGAAGGCCGGAGACCGCGTGGCCACGGTCGCGGCCGCGGGCTCCTACGCGGAGTTCGCGGCCGTTCCGGAGGCGCGCCTCGTGCCGCTGCCGGCGGACGTCCCGGCGAAGCAGGCGGCGGCGGCGATGCTGCAGGGGATGACGGCGCACTACCTGACGACCTCCGTCTACGCCCTCAAGCCGGGCGACACGTGTCTCGTGCACGCGGCGGCCGGCGGCGTCGGCCTCCTCCTCTGCCAGATCGCGAAGCGGCTCGGCGCCGGCGTCATCGGGACCGTCTCCACCCGGGAGAAGGCGGCGATCGCGAGGGACGCCGGGGCGGACGAGGTCGTCCTCTACACGGAGCAGGACTTCGCCGGCGAGGTGAAGAAGGTCACCGGGGGCCGGGGCGTGAACGTCGTCTACGACTCGGTCGGCGCCGCGACCTTCGAGAAAGGGCTCGACGTCCTCGCCCCGCGCGGGACGATGGCGCTCTACGGCCAGTCGAGCGGCCCTGCCGCTTCCTTCGACCCGCAGGTCCTGAACGCCAAGGGGTCGCTCTTCCTGACGCGCCCCAGCCTCGGCCACTACGTGGCGACGCGGGAAGAGCTGCTCCGCCGCGCGGGCGACGTCCTCGCCTGGGTGCGGGACGGCTCCCTGAAGCTCCGGATCGGCGCCGAGTTCCCCCTCGCGGGGGCGGCCGACGCTCACCGCGCGCTCGAAGGGCGCCGGACGACCGGGAAGGTCCTGCTGGTTCCGTAAACGAACGGCCCGATCCGGCGGCTCTGCCGGGACGGTGCGGGGCTCGAGAGGCCCCGGTTTTCCCGGAGAGACGCGTCCTATCGCTTCGGGCGGCGATCCCCTGTCGTCGGAGCGGACGGGGAAATCTCGTTCCGAAGGGCGCTCGTTCGCCGCTCCCGCATCCTTAGGAGAAGCGCCTCGGGGCCCGCCGGCTCCCGCCCGACGGAGGAGAAGAGGCCGGTCAGCCACTCCCGCTCGATCGCTTCCTTCGAGAGGCGGTAGTCCACGCCGTTCCTCCGGCCCTCCGGATGCGGCTCCAGCCACCTTGCTCCCATCGTCCACCCCCCTCGACGCCTCCCTGGCATGACGCCCGATCCCGCGCCGGGTCGACGTCGGACAGAAGGAAGTGCGCCGGCGGGGGAATTGGCTACAAGGCCCGTGCCAGCCCGCCGGTGCCGTTTCGACTCTTCCGCTGTCGAGACGCCGTCTCAATCGTTCGATGAGGGCTCTTTCGGACCCCTTCTCGAGCGGGCGGACGGAGGGGAAGGACGCCGGCGGACCCTAGCTGTCCCCCTCGGAGACGCGGAGGACGGTGCCGGGCGCCACGCGGTCCGGAACGTGGACGAGGAACTCCGGAATGTCCGGGAGCCCCTCGATGAACGTCCCCTTCTTCTTTCCCTTGGGCGAGAAGTGCCGAACGCGCTGGTCGAACCTCTCGGCGACGTAGAAGTCGCCGTCGGGCGCGACCGCGAAGCCGGAGGGCGCCCGGAGCTTCCCGTCGATGACGGCCGCGGGCTTCAGCTTTCCGCGCGGAGCCTTGTCCGGGATGTCCCACGCGAGGACGCTGCCCGTGCCGGCGGCGCCGATGAAGAGCGTCTCGCCGTGCAGGACGAGGTGGACGGGCTTCCTCAGCTTCTTCCCCTTGACGCGCGCCACGAGCCGCCCGGTCGCCAGCTCGAAGACCTTCACGGCGTCGCCGGCCTCGTCCGCCACGTAGAGGTGCCCGCGATGGACGATGATCCCCCGCACGGAGTGCCGCGGCCGGCCGTGGACGTCGAGCAGGACCTCGAGCCCCTGCGGCGACGGCACGTCCCGCGGCGCCCGGTCGCCCACCTCGGGCAGCCGGCCCCGGGCGGACGCGACGAGCGTCCCGGGCAGGAAGTTCCCGTCGGGGAACTCCTTCCGGAGGTGCGGCGCGACGGCCACGGGCCGGCGCGTCTCCGGCTGGATGGCGACCACCGTGTTCGTGTCCTGGCACGACACGTAGATCCGGCCGTCGTCGCCGAGCTCGACGTCGAAGGGGTGCACCATCGCCGACAGGTCCTTCGTGGCCACGACAATGCCGGCGAAGCGGAACGTGTCGTTGTGGCGCCGGTAGCGGGCGACGTGGCTGTCCCGGCGCCAGGCGTTGGCGATGTAGAGGTCGTCCCCCACGAGCGCGAAGCCGCGGGCGATGTGCAGGGGGTGCGCTTTCGGCGACGGGTCGAGGAGCAGCGGATGCTTCGTTCGCGGCTTCCCGTCGTCCTCGAAGACGCCGATGTTCTCGAGGCCGTGCCGGCCTTCGCCCCGGTAGCTGATCCACCACATGTTCGGTTCCTCCGGGCCCGGCCCTACGCCGACTCCTTATCCTTGTCCTTCTCCTTGTGCGGGCTGCGCCGGTCGAACTCCGCCTGCAGCTGCCGGAGCCGGAAGACGCCCCAGAAGACCGTCACGGCCATGCAGAGCACGAGGAGCGCGCCGAGGCGCTTCTCGAGGACCAGCGCCCCTTCGCGGTTCGCGGCCGTCGTGCCGACGATCAGGACGAGGATAGCGAGGTTGAGACCCCAGTTCACCGCCTTCGGGACGACGTAGTGCAGGGTGCCGTAGCCCGCCAGCTGGTAGATCATGAAGGGGAGGATCGCCACGGCGGGGAGGAGCTCGGAGGGGCCGAGGGCGACGTCGACCGCCGACGGGGCCTTCGCGTGGAGGAGGGTGCTCGTGGCGAGCTGGTGGAAGAGAGGGGGGACGGCGCAGAGGAACGGCACGGCGGAGAGGAGCTCGAGCACCAGCGCCCCGCTCCAGACGCCCGTCTTCGGGGAAACGTCCACTCCCCGGCCGTCCGACTGCGTGGCGATGAAGAGCCCGCCGACGACCGCCGCGGCGCTCGCCAGCATCAGGAGCTCCACCGTGATGCCGAAGCCGGCCGGCTCGCCCGTCTTGAGGAGCAGCAGGGCCAGGAACCCCGGCGTGTAGAACATGACGCGGACGAGCCGCGCCCAGACGCGCGCGTCCCGCTCGGGCGGCAGGACCGGAAGCGGCAGGCCGTCGGCGCCGACGGTTGGTCTCTCCTTGGACATTCTTCGAACCCTCCTTGGTGGGGTTTCCTCTGATCGCGGAGGATAGCGCGAGGCTCGGCGCCGGTGGGCGCCGCCGCGCCGGCGGCGAGGTCAGGACTTCTTCGTGCCGGGGGAACGGCCGGACGGCCTCGCGCCCTTCGAGGCCGGCGGGGCGGCCTTCTCGTCCCCGAGGACGGTCTTGAGGGGGCAGAAGGAGAACGCGGGGCACTTCCTGCAGGTGACGGCGAGGGCGACGGGGCAGAGAGTCACGGGAACCTCCTCGAGGCGGGCCGACGTGGGTCCGGGCCCCACCTTATCCGATCCGGCCTCGAACGCGGCTTTCTTCGCCGGGGAGCGGGGCTTCCCAGGTCCAGGCGCTCCCCGCGGGGCGGCCGGGCGGGTTCTTCCAGACGAGCCGGCTCGCGTGGAGGAGGGGCGCCGGGGTCTCCCGGCCGCAACCGGCGTCGTAGAGCCGGTCCCCGAGAAGCGGCGTGCCGAGATGGGCGAGGTGGACCCGGAGCTGGTGCATCCGCCCGGTCTCGGGAACCAGCTCGACGAGGGCGGTGGCCCCGTGAGCCCGGACGACGCGGTAGGACGTGGCGGCCGGCCGACCGGCCGGGTGGACGGCCGTCCGTCCCGGCGGCGGGACCGCCGGAATCGCGCCGACGCGCCGGCCCGAGAGGAGATGTCCGGCGCGGGCGGGGCCGTAGGCCGCCTTGAGCGCGCGGCGGAGCATCTCCGGCTTCGAGGTGCGGTGCTCGAGGACGGGGACGCTCACGAGTCCCTCGCGGGGCGACGGCACGCCGCGCGTCCGGGCGAGGTAGACCTTCGTCACGTCGTGGAGCCAGGCCGCGTGGGCGGCCCGGAGCGCGGCGGCGCCGCGCGCGAAGAGGAGCACCCCCGAGGTCTCGCGGTCGAGACGGTGGACGAGGGCGAGGTCCTCGCCCGTCGCGGCGCGCAGCTCCTCGAGCAGCCCGCCCTTCCCGTGGACCACGCGCCCCGCCGGCTTGTTCACGGCGAGGTAGCTCTCCGCGCCGTCCGGCGAGGGAAGGATCTCGAGCCCGGAGCCGGCCATGGAGAACCTCGCGGACCCTACCCCGCGACGGGCTCGAACGCGCTGTCGGCCTCGACCTGGTACTCGCGCCAGCGGGAGACGAGACCGTTCTCGAGGAGGACGATGGCGACGCCCGCGTACGCGTGGCCGCCCCATTCGAAGCTGAACTCGGCCGCGCCGGTCTGCGTGGCCTCGTCGAAGAAGAGGTGGCGCCAGGTCGTCTTCATGGGGGCCCGCTTCGCCGTCCGGTCGAAGAGATCCTTGAGGGTGGCACGCCCCCGGTAGAACTTCCGGCTCCCCGGGTCGAGGTAGACGGCGTCCTCGGCGAAGAGCGCGGCGGCGGCCTCCGCGTCCCCCACGTTCCAGGCGGACGCGAGCTCCGCCATCAGCGTGCGGAACCGTTCGGCGGCGAGGGGTCCGGGCCCTTCCATCAGTGCCATCCGCGGACGGCGTGGGGAGTGTACGGCGCTTCGAGCGCCGCGATCTCGCCCTCCGGGAGGGCGAGGTCGAGGGAGCGGATCGCCGTCAGGAGGTGGGGCAGCTTCGTCGCCCCGACGATGGGGGCCGTGACGACGGGCTTCGAGAGGAGCCAGGCCAGCGCCACCTCGGCCATCTCCACCCCCCGCGCGGCGGCCACCTTCCGCGCGGCCTCCATGACGGCGCCGTCGCCGGGGTGGTCGTAGAGCTTCCAGGCGTAGTCGTCGCTCGCGGCGCGCGGCGTCGCGGAGCGGTCGTCGGGGCGCGGGCGGCTCCCGGCGAGGAGGCCGCGGGCCAGGGGCGACCAGGGGATGACGGCGAACCCCTCCTCGGCGCAGAGCGGGAGCATCTCCCGCTCCTCCTCCCGGTAGACGAGGTTGTAGTGGTTCGGCATCGAGACGAAGCGGGGGTACCCGAGACGGTCGGCGATGCCGAGCCCCTTCATCAGCTTCCACGCCGGACCGGAGCTGGCCCCGACGTACCGCACCTTTCCCTGCGCGACGAGGAGGTCCATCGCCGCGAGCGTCTCCTCGAGGGGGACGGCCGGGTCGAAGCGGTGGATCTGGTAGAGGTCGATCGTGTCGACGCCGAGGCGGCGGAGGCTGGCCTCGCACCCCTCGACGACGTGCTTGCGGGAGAGCCCCTTCAGGTTGGGCCCCGGGCCCATGGGGAAATAGACCTTCGTCGCGAGGACGATCTCCTCCCGCCGGGCGAACTCCCGGAGCATCTTGCCGGTGATCTCCTCCGAGCGCCCCAGCGAGTAGCCGTCGGCCGTGTCGAAGAAGTTGATGCCCGCCTCCACGGCGGCGCGGAAGAACGGCCGCGCGGCCTCCTCGCCGTCGAGGATCCACGGCCGCCACGCGCTCGATCCGTAGCTCATGCACCCGAGGCAGAGGCGCGAGACGGTGACTCCCGTCCGGCCGAGCGTCGTGTACTTCACCGGTGTTCCTCCCTCACGGCGCGAGGTGCTTCCCGAGGAACCCCAGCACCTCGCCGTACCAGTGCTTCGCGTTCTGCCCCTTCAGGATCCAGTGGCCCTCGTCGGGATAGACGACGAGGCGGGCGGGAACCCCCTTTGCCGTCAGGACCCCGTACAGCTCGAGCCCCTGGGTCACGGGGACGCGGAGGTCGCGTTCGCCGTGCAGGACGAGGAGCGGCGTCCGGAAGGCCGACGCGAACCGGTTCGGGCTCCATCTCTCGACGGCGTCGCGGTCCGTGAAGGGGTAGCCGCCGTACGAGTGGTTCCGGCCGTACGTGTCGTCCGACGCGTACTGCCCCAGCAGGTCGTAGACCCCCGCGTGCGAAACGAGCGCGGCGAAGCGGTCGGTGTGCCCCTCGATCCAGTCGACGAGGAATCCCCCGTACGAGCCGCCGGCCGCGGCGAGCCGTTTCGGGTCGACGTTCCCTTCCGCGACGAGGACGTCCGTCGCTTTCATCACATCCTCGAACGGCTTCTCGGGGGGGGCGCCGAGGATCGACTCGACCCATTGCTGGCCGAAGCTCGAGGAGCCGTGGAAGTTGACCATCGCGACGACGTATCCCGGCGCGGCGAAGAGCTGCGCGTTCCAGCGGAGGTGGAAGTTGTCGCCGAACGTCCCGACGGGCCCGCCGTGGACGAGGTGGACGAGGGGGTACCTCTTTCCCGGCTCGAAGCCGGGCGGGTAGAGGACGTACATCTGCACGTCGTCGCCCCCCGCTCCCTTGAAGGTCTTCTCCTCGACCCTCCCGAGCGCGAGCTTCGCCATCGCGGCCTCGTTGAACGCCGTGAGCGCCCGAAGTCCGCTCCCGTCCAGCTTCACGGCCGCCAGTTCGTTCGGCCGGGAGAGGTCGTTCCAGGCGAAGAGGACCTCGCCGCCGGGCGTCACGGCGGGGCCGGACGCGGTCCCCCCCTTCCAGATCCGGCGCGGCGTTCCCCCCGCGACGGGGATCGCGTAGAGGTTCGTCCGCGCCCGCTCCTCGGCCGAGAAGACGATCCTCTTCCCGTCCGCGGCGAACGAGACCGGGCCGACGCTGCACTCCCAGCCGTCCGTCAGCATCCGGCTCTTCCCGGTCGCGAGGTCCAGCAGGGCGAGGCGCCGGTAGTCGGGCCAGTCGTCGGCCTTCACCTCGCGGGCGAAGGCGATCGTCTTCCCGTCGGGGGAGAAGGCCGGGTCGCCGTCGGCCGCGGGGTTACCTTCCGTCAGGTTCCGCGGCGGGCCGCCCGCCGCGGGGACGAGGAAGAGGTCCTGGTTGAGCCTCCGGTAGGGCGGATCGGTGGCGTTCGCGGCGAAGACGATCGCGCTTCCGTCGGGGGCGACGTCGAAGCGCCCGGTCCCGTCCTGGAGGTCGAAGAGGCGCTTCGAGCCGGGCAGGAGGTCGGTCGCCTTCCGCGTCGCGACGTCCACCGTGAAGATGTGGGGCCACTCGTCGTACGTCAGCCAGCGGTCCCAGTACCGGAAGAGCCGGTCCTCGCTGACGTGCGCCTTCACCTTCGACTTCTCGTGCGCCTCGAGCGCCTTCTTCGTCGACTCCGGGGTCCCGTCGCCGCCGACGACGG
>DAOMFB010000047.1:0-11794 GCA_035429585.1 Thermoanaerobaculia bacterium | reverse complement strand
CGCCCGCGCTCACGGTGACCGTCCCCCCGTCCGCCCCCCCGGGGTGGGCGAGGCCGAGGGCCACGACTTCGGTGCGGGCCTTCTCCGCGAGCGCCCGCGCCCCGTTCGGCGGCGTGTCGGGCAGGAGGAGGGCGAACTCCTCGCCCCCGAAACGGGCCGCGACGTCGCCGGGCCGGCTCGCGTTGCCGGCCAGCACTTCGGCCACCCTCTGAAGACAGTCGTCTCCCGCCAGGTGACCGAGCGCGTCGTTGTACGACTTGAAGAAGTCGAGATCGAACATGACGACCGAGAGCACTCCCCCGGTCCGTTCCAGTCGGCGCCACTCTCCCGCGAGGGCGCGATCCCAGCCGCGCCGGTTCACGAGCCCGGTCAGGCCGTCCCGCATCGCCTGTTCCTGGAGCCTCTGATTCGCCTCTTCGAGCTTCCGGGTGACTTCGCGGAGGCTCGCCGTCCGGAGCTCCACGAGATCCTCCAGCTCCACCTGCCTCCGGGCCAGCTGACGCACCCTCAGCCGGAAGACGAGAGCCCCGGCGAGCGCGACGGCCAATGCGACGAGGACCCGAAACGTCCACGTCTCGTGGAATCGGGGCCGGAGAGAGAAGGAGAGGACGGCGGGGTTTCGGTTCCAGACCCCGTCGTTGTTGCAGGCGACGACCTCGAAGCGGTACCGGCCCGGCGGGAGATTCGTGTAGGAGGCCTCGCGCGCGGCGGCCGCCTCCTGCCAGGCCGGATCGAACCCCGTCAGCCGATACTCGAACCGGACCCGTTCCGGGGCGAGGAAGCTCAGCGCGGTGAAGCGAAAAGAGAACCGCCGGGCGCCGGAGAGGATCTCGGGATTCCCGGAGATCGCCTCGAGATCGTGGAACCGGCCGTCCGCGGCGGCGCCCTCCACCCGGACCGGAGGGATCCGCCGGTTCGTCGGGATCATTCGCGGATCGACCTCGACGAAACCGCGGGCGCTTGGAAAGAGGAGATGGCCGCGGCGCGTCCGGACGCCGGCGCTCTGCGTCCCGCCGTTGAATTCGACGGTTCGCAGTCCGTCCGCGCGGCCGTAGGCCGCCGAGGCGACCGACGGGATCTTCCCGTCGAGAAGGTCGTTCAATGCGCTTCGGGCAGCGGTAAAGAGCCCCTTGTTCGAGCTCATCCAGAACGTCCCGGCCTCGTCCTCCAGGATCCGGTAGACGACGTCGTCGAACAGGCCCTCGCGCCGCGTGACCGCCCGGAACTTTCCGTCCCGGAAGCGATTCAGGCCGCCGCCGTACGTCCCGACCCAGAGGGCGCCGTCCGCGTCCTCGTAGAGGGTCATCACGGCCGGATGAGAGAGGCCTTCGCGCGCGGAGAAGGTCGTGATGCGCCCGTCCTCCACCCGGTTCAGGCCGTCCCACGTACCGACCCAGAGAGCTCCGTCGCGTGTCTCCTCGATCACCGTGACGTTGTTCTGCGAGAGGCCGTCCCTGGTCGTGAAGCGCCGGAGGGACCCCCCCGACAGCCGCGTCAGGCCCTCGGCGCCGCCGATCCAGAGGTCTCCCTTCCGATCCTCGTGAAGGGCCGCCACGATTCTCCCGGTCTCCGTCTCGTGTCCGAACGGACGGAGACGCCCGTTCGAGAGGACCCCCAGGCCGCCGCCGTTCGTACCGATCCACAGGCTCCCCTCCCGGCGCTCGCAGAAGGCCCAGACGGTCTCGCTCGCAAGGCCCTGCTCCCGGTGGTACGCGGAGAAACGTCCGTCCTTCCAGCGATTCAGGCCGCCGCCGTTCGTCCCGACCCAGAGAGCACCGTCCCGGTCCTCGGCCAGCGCCATCACGACGTCCGCGGAAAGGCCCTCTGGGACGCCCCACGCCGCGAATTTCGCGTCCCGGAGACGATTCAGTCCGCCGACGTCCGTGCCGATCCAGAGGCTCCCTTCAGCGTCTCCCGCGAGGCTCCAGACGGTCGAGTCGGAAAGGCCGTCCTTCGTGTTCAGGCAGGTGGCCCTCCCGTCGCGGAAACGGCAGACGCCGCTGCCGCGCGTCGCCACCCAGAGGCTTCCCTCCGGGTCCTCCCGGAGACCGCCGATCGGCCGGCGCGGAATCCCGTCTCGTTCGCCGAACTCGGCCGTCCCCTCGTCGCCGATCCGGTGAAGCGCCGTCGTCCCGACCCAGAGATGGCCAGCCCGGTCCTCGCCGAGGGACTCGATCCTCTCCGTCGCCAGACGGCCATTCCGGCTGAAGCGCTCGAAGCCGTCGGCACGGCTCCGGTAGAGTCCCGCATCCGTGCCGACCCAGAGGGTCCCGTGCCGGTCCGCCAGGAGCGCATTGACCGGGCGGCTCCCGAGCCCGGCGGCACCCGCGAGCGAAACGACCTCGCTTCCCCGGAGCCGACTCAGTCCTCCCGCCGTCCCGATCCAGACGTCCCCCTGCCGGTCCGCCGTGACCGACAGAACCACGTTGTCCGCAAGGCCCTGCTCCTTCGTGAACGCCTGAAACCGGCCTTGGGCGTACTTCACGACGCCGCCGCCGTAGGTGCCGATCCAGAGCGTCCCGTCGGGTCCCTCGGCGAGGGCCCAGATGATGTTGTTTCCGATGGCGGGCGTGTTTCCACGGTCGAAGACCTCGAAACGGACGCCGTCGAAGCGGGCGAGCCCCTCGGCGGTCCCCAGCCAGAGATAGCCGTCCCGGGCCGGCACGATCGCCAGAACCGTGTTGTGCGGCAGCCCCCGGTCCGACTGCCAGACGTCGTGAACCAGCTGCGTCAAGGCGCGCGACGGGTCGAGGGCGAGGAGGGTTCCCGGAAGCAGGGGCAGCCCCGCCGGAAGGAGGAGCAACGCGAGGCGCAGACAGGCCCGGGCTGCGGCGCTCATACGGGGCTTTCCTCGAAAGTCTAGCGCGCCGGATCCGGAAGGATTTGGGACGGGACCCTCGAGAAGCGCTCCACCGGACGAGGGCCTGGACGCCGATTGCCTAGAATCCCTCGACCGAATGAGCGCCCTCCCCACGTCGCTCGACGCCCCGCTCGAGGCCTTCCTGGCCGCGGCGGCGCCCGGGGAGCGGGCCGACGCCCTCGTCCGCCTCGTCCGCGGCATCCGGTCCGCGGAGGAGGGGGACGGGGGAAGCCGGGCGCTCCGGCCGCTCGTCGAGGCGCTCGAGGCGGAGGGAGAGCGGCGCGAGGCCTTCGCGCGGGCCTTCGCGACCTTCCTCGCCGAGACCGACGGCACGAACCTCTTCGGCGACACGGGGATTCCGAGCGACCGGGGCTTTCTCGCCGAGTTCGGCGACCGCCTCTCGGCCCGCCTGGTGCCGGCGCCGCGCGACGCGCGGGACCTCTCGCGGATCTTCCGCCGCCTCTTCCGGACGGAGGGCGAGGTGCGGCGCTTCCAGGAGCGGCCCCTCGACGTCTTCCACCGGATCACCGGCCTCTTCGCGGACACGCCGCCGGCGGCGGCGTGGGACCCGGTGCGCCGCGCCTTCGCCGACGGCTTCCGCCTCCTCGCCTCGCGGGTGCAGGCCCAGGGCCTCTCCCGGAAGCTCCGCGCGCGGGCGACGCCCGGCTCCGTGGCCGACTCCCCCTTCTCCCGGATCGCCCGGTCGAGCGACGCCTTCCTCGCGGCCTGGCTCTCGGGAGAGGACCCGGCGGCGGCCGCGAAGGCGTTCCGGCGCGACTCCGGCGACTGCCGGAAGGAGATGAAGGTCATCCGGGAGCACCTCGAGAGGGCGGGCGTCAGCGTCGACATCGTCTTCGGCCTCGAGGTCATCGACCGGTGCCTGACGCGGATGGCGCTGATGGCCGACGTCGTCGAGGCGCCCGCCGGGGTCGCGCGCTCGCGCGCCCTCCAGCGCCTCCTCGCCCGGCTCGCCCTCTTCGCCCAGCAGGACCGGAGCCTCGGGCACCTCGTCCGGTGGAACCTCCACCTCCTCGACCGGAAGATCGTCGACCGGTCGGGCGAGACGGGCGAGCACTACATCGCGGCGGACCGGAGCGAGTACCGGCACATCTGGGTGGCGGCGGCCGGGGGCGGCGCGCTGACGGTGCTGACCGCCGCGGTCAAGATGGCCATCCACGGCTGGCACCTCGCCCCGTTCCCCGAGAGCTTCCTCTACGGCCTGAACTACGCCGCCAGCTTCCTCGCCCTGCAGGCGTTCGGCTTCGTCCTCGCCACGAAGCAGCCGGCCATGACGGCGGCCGCGCTGGCCGGGATCATCCGCGAGACGGGAGGGGAGGACCGCGAGGAGCGGATCGCCGGTGTCTTCGCCCGCCTCACCAGCTCGCAGCTCGCGGCCGCCGTCTCGAACGTCCTCGCGGTCGGGATCGGCTCCGCCGTCTTCGAGCTCCTCTGGAGGCGCCTCTCGGGGGCCTCCTACCTCGGGGAGGAGACGGCCCGGGAGACGTTCGAGACGTTGAGCCCCCTCGACAGCGGGACGGTCTTCTTCGCGGCGCTGACGGGCGTCCTCCTCTGGCTGGGGAGTCTCGCCGGCGGGTGGTTCGAGAACTGGGCGACCTATCACCGGATCCCCGACGGGCTCGCCGAGCACCGCCTCGGCGGCGTCGTCGGCCGGGCGCGCATGGAGCGGCTCGCCGCCTCGTTCCGGCACAACGCCTCGGGCTGGGCCACGAACGTCGCGCTCGGCTTCCTCCTCGGCTTCGCGCCGGCCGTGGGGCGCTTCTTCGGCATCCCGTTCGACGTCCGCCACGTCACCCTCTCGACGGGGACGCTGGCTCTCGCGGCCGCGAGCCTCGGCGAGCAGTGGTTCTTCGGCGGCTGGTTCCTCCGGGCCATCGCCGGGATCGGCGTCATGTTCGTCCTGAACCTGTCGGTCGCCTTCTCGCTCTCCCTCTTCAACGCGGCGCAGGCCTACGAGATGCCGCTCGGCGAGCTCGGCGGCGTCCTGCGGCACGTCGGTCGGCGGGCGCTGAAGTCGCCCCTCGACTTCGTCCGCCCGCCGCGCCCCGACCCCGCCCCGCCCGGAGAGGCGTGAGCGGCGCCCGCGGCCCGTCCCGCGGCGCGCGGGGCCCGGTATTGCTAACCTTGCCGCCGGAGGTCTGACCATGTTCCGACGTCGACACCCCGGCTCCCTCGGACTCGCCCTCGCCACGACGCTCGTCCTCGGCGCCGGCCCCGCCGGGGCCCAGGAACCGGCCAAGGAGAAGGGCGCCGCTCCGTCCACGGCCTCGCCGGCGCCCACGCCGCGGGACCAGTGGGCCGAGATGCGGCTCGACTCGAAGCGGAAGGTCGTCGACGCGATGGCCGGAGAGACGCTCGAGCGGCTGACGGTCCGCGAGCCGAAGGCGAAGGAGCTGTTCGAGAAGGCGTACGGCTACGCCGTCTTCGACAACTTCAAGTTCGGCATCGGCCTCTCCGGCGCGGGCGGCAGCGGCGTGGCGGTCGACCGGAAGACCGGAAAGCGGATCTACATGAAGATGGGGAGCGCCGGGATCGGCCTGACGCTCGGCGGCCAGAAGTACCAGGTTGTCTTTCTGATGCAGGACAGCGAGACCTTCGAGCGCTTCGTGACGAAGGGGTGGTACGCCGACGCGTCGGCCCGCGCGGCCGCCGGGAAGGAAGGGGGCGCCTCGGGAACCGCCTTCGTCAACGGCCTCGCCATCTACCAGCTCAACCAGAGCGGCCTGATGGCGAGCCTCGACATCGCGTCCACCTGGTACTCGAAGGACGACGAGCTCAACTGAGCCTCGCGTGGGAACGCCGGGCCCGGCGCCGGGCTCTCCGGGGATGAGCGGCCGCACGCTGGCGGCGGCCGCGGCCCTTCTCCTCGCCGTCGCGGGGGCCCTCTCGTACGCTTCCGCGCTCACCGAGAGCTTCACCACCGACGAGCCGTCGCACCTGGCGGCCGGGGCCAGTTACCTGGCCACGGGAGACTTCCGGCTCAACCCGGAGCACCCGGTCCTGGCCAAGCTGTGGGCCGCGTCGGCCCTCCGCTTCGTCCCGCACGCGCCGTTCACGAAGGAGCTGGACGGCTGGTCCTACGGCGGGACGAAGCAGGTCGCGATCGACTGGTTCGAGCGGGCGAACGACGGCGTCCGCCTCCTCCGCCCGGCGCGCCTCGCGATGGTCGTCCTCTTCGTCGGCCTCGTGGCCGCCACCGGGTGGACGGCGTTCCGGCTGTTCGGGGCGGGGGCGGGCCTCCTCGCGACCGCGATGGCCGCCTTCGAGCCGCTGCTCCTCGCCCACGGCCACTACGTCACGACGGACGTCCCGCTCGCGCTCTGCGCGACGCTCTCCCTCCTCTCCCTGGCCGCGTTCCTCCGGCGCCCCTCGGGCGCCGGGTTCGCCCTCGCCGCGGCGTCGCTCTCGGCCGCCGCCCTCGTGAAGTACTCCTGGGTCCTCGTCCTCCCCGCCGGCGTCCTCATGGTCGCCGCCGCGTACCTCCGGCACCGGGGGGCCGCGTCCGGAGAAGCGTTCCCGTGGCGTCGGCTCGCCGCCCTCCCGGCGATCGTCGTCGTGGCCATCTGGGCCGGCTACGGGTTCCGGTTCGACCCCTTCCGCCCCGGCGGCCCCGAGCCCCCCGCCGACGGCTCCTGGCGCACCTACTTCCCGCCGGGGACACCGATGCCCTTCTCGCCGGTCAGCCACGACGAGGCGTGGGAGGACCTCCACCGGGACCGGAGCGGGAATCCGAGAACGGGTCTCACCGTCGCGGCCGTGGACCTGGCGTGGCGCGCGCATCTCCTTCCGGAGGCCTACCTCTACGGGTTCGCGTATGCGACCCGGCACGCCGAGAACCGGCGCTCCTACCTGCACGGAAGGTTCTCCGAGACCGGATGGCGCTGGTACTTTCCGGTGGCGTACCTCGTCAAGACGCCGCTTCCGGAGCTTCTCCTCCTGGCCCTCGGCGTCCTGGCCCTCGTCTCCCGGCGGGCGCGGATGGCGGGCGACCCGGTCCTGGCGCTCGGCGTCGTCGCCTTCGCGGCCGTCTACGGAGCCATGGCGCTCCTGACGAACCTGAACATCGGCCTCCGGCACATGATTCCCGTCTACCCGGCGCTGATCGTCATCGCGTCGGCGTCGGCCGCCTGGACCGCCTCCCGCGCCGGGCGGATCGGGGTGATCCTCGCGGCCGCCTGGATGGCCGCCGTGGCCGCCCTCTCGTTCCCCTTCTACCTCGGCTACTTCAACGAGCTCGCCGGCGGGTGGCGCGGCGGCCACCGGTGGCTCGTGGACAGCAACATCGACTGGGACCAGGACCTCCTCCGCGTCCGGGACTACCAGGCGCGGCATCCCGGCGAACGGATCTTTCTCCTGACCCTCGGCGACAGCCCGTTCCCCCGCGGCCTCAAGGTGGAGGCCTTCGTCCCGCGCCGTTCCGACCAGCCCTGGCCCCCGTCGCTCGCGGCCGGCACCTACGTCGTCAGCGCCACGTGGCTCGTCGGGACCTTTCAGCTCTTCAGCCGCGAGGAGACGTGGGAGAACCCCGCGCTCCGGGCGCGGTACGCGGCCCTCTGGCGCCGCTGGACGGGCCGCCCCTCTCCCGAGGCGGCCGAGGGACCCGAGGCGGGGCGCTCGTACACGCTCTTCGACGGCTACCGGCGGGCGCTCCTCCTTCGCCGCCTGAACCAGCGTCCTCCGGACGACCGGCTCGGCACGTCGTTCTTCCTCTTCCGCCTCTCGGAGAAGGAACTCGCCGAGCTGACCCGCCCCGAATGATCCGGCGGCCCCGCGCCGGGGCGCGGTAATCTCCGCCACGTCCGATGCCTTCCCGCCGCAGCTTTTTCGTCCTGTTCGCCCTTCTGTCGGGCCTCGCCACACCGGCCGCGTCCCAGCTCCCGGGGCTCCTGCCGACCGCGACGCCGGCCCCCGAGGCGCCCGCCGGCGATCTCTACCGGCGGGAGACGCCGCGCGGCACGCTTCTCGGATTCGTCTCCGCGGCGCAGAAGGACAACTGGGCGCTCGCCGCCGAGTATCTCCAGGTTCCGGCCGGCCGCGACCCGGCCGCGAGCCAGGCGCTGGCCCGGCAGCTCTCGAAGGTGCTGGACCGGGACTTCACGGGCGACATCCTGAAGCTGAGCGCCTCCCCGCTCGGAGACGTCGCGGACGGGCTGCCGCAGGACCTGGAGCGGGCGGGACAGATCGCGGCCGGCGACGAGACCGTGGACGTCTTTCTCGTCCGGAAGACCCCGGCCGACGGATCCCCGATCTGGCTGATCTCCGCCCAGACGCTCCGGGAGATCCCGCGGCTCTACCGGGAGGCGGGCGTCCCGGAGATCGAGGAGAAGCTCCCGGAGGTCCTGCGCCGGCATCTCGGGCCTCTCCAGGTCTGGCAGCTCCTCGGCTTCCTCGGCCTCCTCCCGGTCATCTACCTGTTCGCGCGCCTCGGCCTCTCGATCGCCGTCAGGCCCCTCCGGACCCGTCTCGACCGGGGCGGGCGGCAGGGAGACCTGCGGGAGGCGCTGAAGAGCGCGCGGACGCCGACGGCGGTCCTCGTGACCCTCCTCCTCCATCGGCTGGCCGTCCCCTATCTCGGGCTCTCTCTCCTCTTCCGGTACCGCTACGGCATCTGGTTCACGGTCTCCGTCGTCACCGTCTCCGCCTGGCTCCTCCTCCGCCTCGTCGACGCCTTCTCGGGCACCGCCGGGAACCGCTTCGCGGAGGCCGGTGTGTCGGCCGTCCCGACGCTCACCCTCGCGCGGAGGATCCTGAAGGGTGCCGTCCTGCTCGTCGCCGTCCTCACCGGGCTCTCCGCCCTCGGGGTGAACCTGACGGCGGCCCTGGCCGGCCTCGGCATCGGCGGCGTGGCCGTCGCCTTCGCCGCGCGGACGAGCATCGAGAACATCTTCGGCGGCTTCACGATCCTCGGCGACAAGATCGTCCGCGTCGGCGACACCTGCCGGATCGGGACGTACACCGGGACGATCGAGGACATCACGCTCTTCGCCACCCGGCTCCGGACCCCCGAGCGGACGGTCGTCTCCATCCCGAACGGCACGATGCTCACGCGCGAGATCGAGAACCTCTCGCGGCGGGACCGCTTCCTCCTCACCCACGTCGTGGGCCTCCGCTACGAGACGACGCCGGCGCAGATGCGGGCCGTCCTCGCCGCGCTGAGGAAGCTCCTGGCCGACCACCCGCGGGTGGCCCCGGAGGACGCGCGGGTCCGGCTCCTCCGGCTAGGGGCCTCGTCGCTCGACCTGGAGCTGCGGGCCTACGTCCTCGCGCCGGACTGGGCGGTGTTCCTCGAGGTCCAGGAGGAGCTGCTCCTCGCGGTGGTCGACGCCGTCGCCCGGTGCGGCACCGGCGTGGCCTTCCCCTCCCAGACGATCTACGTGGGGAAGGACGTTCCGCCCGCCCCCTCCGTCCCCGCCTGACCCGCCGGCGCCTCGAGCTGGGCGATGGCGTGCGTCAGGTCCTCGTGGGCGCCGACGAGGACGATCGTGTCCCCGGCGGCGAGGACCCAGTCGGGAGGGGGCGGGGCGTGCGGAACCCCGTCGCGGAGAACGGCGGGGACCGCGATCTGCTGCCGGGAGAAGTTCAGCTCCGAGAGGGTCCGCCCCTCGGCCGCCGTCTCCGGCATCACGAGGAAGAGCTCGCTCGTCCCGGCCGCCACGAGGGCCGAGAGCCGCCGCCCCCCCGCCGTCCGCGCCTGCGGGTCGCGGAGCTTTCGGTACGCCTCGTCGCGCAGGAGCCGGATCTGCGTCCCGATGACGTTGCCCGGAACGTGGAGGAGGTGGAGGACGCGGGAGACGAGCTCGATCGAGGTCTCGTACTCCTCGGGGATCACCTCGTCGGCGCCGACGGCGCGCAGCGCCTCGACCTCGCGGATGTAACGCGTCCGGACGATGACGCGCCCGTCCGGATTCTTCAGCCGGAAGAGCCGGACGACCCGGCGGGCCCCCTCCGGGTCGGGGATCGTCACGACGATGCCGAGCGCCCGCGCGGCGCCGGCCGCCTCGAGCCCCTCCGTGCCGGTCGCGTCGGCGCGGACGGTCCGGAGCCCTTCGCGCCGGGCCTCGGCGATCCGGTCGACGTCCAGCTCGACGACGAGGTACGGGATCCGCGTCTCGTGGAGGACCCGCGCCACGTTCGTCCCGTTCAGCCCGGCCCCCACCACGACGATGTGGCCCCGCGCCGGAATCCCCGTCGCGTCCTTCCCGACGACCTCCTCGAAGCGCTCCGGCAGAAGGGCGGCGAGCCGGGGCCCCCACTTCAGGAGGACCGGGACGATCCCCATCGAGACGACGGCCGACGAGACGATGAACTGGTTGGCCGACTCGGAGAGGAACCCCAGCGTCACCCCGGCGCCGACGAGGACGAAGGAGAACTCGCCGACGGTCGCGAGGGCCAGGCTCGACCGCAGGGCGGTCCGGGGCGGCGCCCCGCCGAGCCGGAGCGCGACGTACGCGGTGAGGATCTTGGCCAGGAGGACGACGCCGATGAGGCCGGCGATCGCCGCGGGATGGCCGACGACGAACGCCGGCGACAGGAGCATTCCGACGGAGACGAAGAAGAGGCTCGAGAGGAGGTCCCGGATCGGGGCGAGCGTCGCCGCCACCTCGTGGACGTGGTCGCTCTCGCCGAGGACGATGCCGGCAGCGAACGCGCCCATCGCCGCCGAGACGCCCGCCCGCTCCCCCGCCATGATCATCCCGAGGACGAGCAGGACGACCGCTCCGGTGAACATCTCGCGGCTTCCGGTCCGCACCACGGAATCGAGGAAGACGGGCGCCGCGTTGCGCGCCAGCGCCACCAGCACGACGACGCCGAGGATCGCGAGGCCCACCCGGCCCGCGACGGCCTCCGGCGACACCGCCGCGGCCCGGCCGCTCCCGGCGCCGAGAGCCGGCAGGAGGAGGACGAGCGGGATGACGGCCAGGTCCTGGAAGAGCGACACCGCGAGGAAGCGCCGGCCGTAGGGCGCCGCCATCTCGTCGCGCTCCTTGAGGACCGGCAGGACGGCGGCCGTCGAGGAGACCGAGACGACGAGACCGTGAAAGACCGCGATGTTCACGGGGTTCCCGAGCGCCGAGGAGAGGCCGGCCACGGCCGCCGTGGTGAGCGCCATCTGGGACGCCCCCCCGACGAGCGCGGTCCGGCCGAGGGTGCGGAGCTTCCGGAGCGGGAAGGCGAGGCCGACGAAGAAGAGGATGAGGGCCACGCCGAGCTCCGAGATGGGCCGGACCCTCTCGACCTCGTGCACCCAGCCGAGGGCGTGCGGGCCGATGGCGATCCCGGTGACCAGAAAGCCGACGATCTGCGGGAGCCTGAGGCGCCGGCAGACCCAGAGGACCGGAAACGACGCCGCGAGGACGACGATCAGGTCCCGGAGGAACGGGGTTCCCGCCACGCCCGCAGTATAGGAACGGCTCTGTCAGAATCTCCCCGGAAACGATGGCGCTGACGAAAACCTTCCGGCGGAGCGGTCTCTCGGTCCTCGCCGGAATCGTCCTTCTCTCCGCGGGGGCGGCCGGCCTTCCCGGCGGCTTCTGGACGCCGCTCGGGACCGCGATCCTCGTCCTCGCCGGCCCCGTCTTCGCCGCGAGCGCCTTCCGGCACCTCCTCCGGGGGCTCCTCTGGCGCGTCGGGAGCCGGCTCGTCGTCTCGTACCTCCTCCTCTTCCTGCCGATCCTCTTCCTCGCCGTCGTGGCCTACGCAGGTGTCTGGCTGGTCGCGGCGCAGGTGGCCGGCCAGCGGGCCGAGCGCGCCCTCGAGGCGCGACGCGAGACCCTCCAGAAGACCGCCCGGCAGCTCGCGGACCGCTTCGAGGAGACGCCCACGGCGGCCGCCCGCCGGGCGGCGTTCGACGAGCTCGCCGGCCCGGTCCGGGCCTTCGGGGACGCCGGCTACGACTACGTTCCGGCCGGCGGCCGG
>DAOMFB010000046.1:0-12090 GCA_035429585.1 Thermoanaerobaculia bacterium | reverse complement strand
AGCCGTCGTTAGAAGGGCGACGGCGTCGGCGAGAACGAGAGAGGTCAGAATACGGAGCACGGGTTTCTCCTTTCGGTACTTTGACGGAAGGCCCGGAGTTTCCGGACCGGGAAGCCGCAAAATCGGCGCAAAAACATTAGGTAAACGGTCGGGATCTGTCAAGGCTCCCGCCGCGATTCCGGGCCCCCATCTGCATCATGGTCGCGCCGCCCGCGCCTCCCTAGGGTGGCGCGGGCATGCGGTTCCTGCCGCTGGTTCTGAAGAATCTCGTCCGGAAGAAGGCACGGACCGTCCTGACGATCGCCTCGATCCTCTTTCCCCTCCTCGTCATCGCCTTTCTCGGCACGTTCCTCCGGGCGCTGGACCTCACGGATCCGGCCCGGGAGGGCTACTTCCGCGTCGTGACGCGGCACCGGGTCAGCCTGACGACGCCCATTCCCGCCTCGTACGAACGGCCGATGGAGGCCCTGCGCGGCGTCGTCGCGACGACGGCCCTCGCGCAGTTCCGCGGGATCTACCGCGACGAGAGGGCGGCGAACATCTTCCCCCGGTTCGCGACGGACGCCGCGACGTTCCTGAAGGTGTTCGACGACGCGGTCGTCGTGGAAGGGAGCGCGGAGGCCTGGCAGAGGGACCGGGCGTCGGCCCTCGTCGGAGAGCGGATCCTCCGGAAGTACGGCTGGAAGCTCGGGGACCGGATCGTGATCAAGGGGACCCTCTATCCCGTCGACCTCGACCTCGTCATCGCGGGCGTCTACCGCCTCCCGTACGAGACGTCGGCCTCGCTCTTCTTCCACCGCGAGTACCTCGAGGAGGCCTGGCCCCCCTTCCGCGGCCAGGTGACGACGATCTGGGCCCGGGCGAAGGACGCGGCGGCCGAGGCCCGCCTCCCGGCGGAGATCGACGCCCTGTTCGACAACTCCCCGTTCCCGACGAAGAGCGACCCCGAGAGCGCTTTCCTGACCGGCTTCGTCCAGCTGCTCGGAAACGTCCAGCTCCTCCTCACGTCGCTCGTCGTCGTCCTCGTCGTCGTCATCGTCCTCGTGGCGGCCAACACGATGGCGATGTCCACCCGCGAGCGGGTCGTGGAGATCGCCGTGATGCGGACCCTCGGCTACACGCGGACCCGGGTCGTCCTGCTGATCCTCGCCGAGAGCCTCGTCATGGCCCTGGCCGGGGCGGCCATCGGGCTCGGTCTCTTCGCGGCGGGGTTCGCCTCCATGAGGAACGCCCTCATCGACACCCGCCTCTCCCAGTTCGCGGCCGGGATGAGGATCTTCCCCGAGGTCCTCGCCCTCGCCGTCGGCACGGCCGTCCTGATCGGCCTCCTGGCGGCGCTCGTCCCCGCCCTCCGCGCCGGCGGGCGGCGGATCGTGGACGGGCTCCGCTTCACGGGCTGAGGCTCCGGGGCCGCCCGGGCGTCACTTCACCGTGAAGCTGGCCGGGCTGGTTCCGGTCCCTGCCGACGTCGTGACGCCGATCGGCCCGGTGGTCGCCCCGGAGGGAACCGTGGCGGTGATCCGGGTGGCGGAGTTGACGACGTAGCTGGCCGGGGTGCCGTTGAAGGTCACGGCGGTGGCCCCGGTGAAGTTGGCGCCGTAGATCGCGACGCTGGCGCCTCTGACTCCGCTCGTCGGGGTGAAGCTGGTGATCCGGGGGGCCACGACGAAGCTGGCGGCGCTCGTGGCGGTGCCGACCGGCGTCGTGACCGTGAGCTTCCCGGTCGTGGCTCCGGCCGGGACGGTGGCCGTGATCCGGGTGCTGGCGTCGACGGTGAAGACGGCCGTCGCTCCGTTGAACTTCACGACCGTGGCGCCGTCGAAGGCGACGCCGGTGATCGTCACGCCGATGCCGACGGCCCCGCCCGCAGGGGCGAAGCCGGAGATCGAGGGCTTGATCGAGAAGCTGCCGGTGCTGGTGGCCGTGCCGGCCGGTGTCGTGACCGCGATCTGCCAGGCGGTAGGCGCGGAGTGGACGGTGACGGTGATGAGGGTGGTGGTGGTCGCGACGTAGCCGGCCGAGGCGCCGTTGAAGGTCACGGCGGTGGCCCCGGTGAAGTTGGCGCCGTAGATCGTGACGCTGGCGCCTGTGAGGCCGCTCGTCGGCGTGAAGCTGGTGATCCGCGGAGCCACGACGAAGCTGGTGGCGCTCGTGGCGGTGCCGGCCGGCGTCGTGACCGTGATCTTCCCGGTCGTGGCTCCGGCCGGGACGGAGGCCGTGATCCGGGTGCCGGCGTCGACGGTGAAGGCGGCCGTCGTACCGTTGAATCTCACCGCGGTCGCGCCGCCAAAGCCCGAGCCCGTGATCGTCACGCCGATGCCGACCGCCCCGCTCCCGGGCGAGAAGCCCGTGATCGAGGGCTTGACGGTGAAGTTGCGCAGGCTGGTGGCGGTGCCGCCCGTCGTCGTGACGGTGATCCTTCCCGTCGTGGCGGTCGGCGGGACCGTGGCCGTGATGCTGACCGCGGAGCTGACGACGAAGCTGGCCGAGGCGCCGTTGAAGGCGACGGAGGTGGCCCCGGTGAAACTCGTGCCGCTGATCGTGACGCTGGCTCCGGCGATGCCGCTCATCGGGGTGAAGCTCCGGATCGTCGGCGCGGGGGGAGGTACGACGTACAGGAAGCCGCCCGTCAGAGTGCCGCTCCGGCCGTCGAGGTTGGTGACGACGACGTCAACAGGTCCCGCGACGTGCGCGCCGGTCGTGGCGGTGATCCTGTCGGGAGGCGTGACGACGACTCCGGTGGCGGCGACGCCCCCCAGGGTGACCGTGGCTCCGCTCTGAAAACCCGTCCCCGTGATCGTCACGGACGTCCCGCCCGCCGTCGACCCCGAATCGGGGCTGATTCCCGTGACCGCCGGCGGGGTCGGCGCCGTGCCCAGCGGGTTCAGGTAGATCAGCACCCGGTCTCTGACGCCGTCGGTGACGTAGAGGTTGCCTCCCGGGTCGAAGGTGGCCGCGCCCGGCCAGGAGGTGAAGTCGTTCAGGAAGCCACTGACCCGCTGGCTCACGAGGGGGTTGGTGTAGACATAGGGGAAACGGGGGTTCAGGTAGTCATTTCCTCCGACGACCAGCTGGCCATCGGACTTGAGCGCGGGCTGGAAAACGGCGCCGCAGACCTCCTCCGGGACACACCCCGGGATCGTGAAGCTCCCCCCGGTCCCGAAGACCCGGCTGGCCGGAACGGCGAAGAGCGCCGTCGCCGGAGAGTCGGGGAAGAGACCGGCGTCGAATTCCAGCATCCGGAAGTTCCCCGAGGCCTCGGCCGCATTGTCCGCCAGGTAGAGATTCCCCTGGCGATCCAGGGCGAGACCGCCGGGATTGCAGAGACTCGTCGCGTCGGGGCCCTGGGGGCCGCGCCCCTGGTTGCATTCGGTCCCGGCGGCGCTGGTCTGTCCGAGGATGATGTCCACGACCGGGTTCGTCAGCGGGTCGCGGACGCGGAAGACTCGATTGCCGTGCGGATCGCTGAACCAGACCCTGTTTCCCGCTCCAGCCGGCTCGACGGCGCCGTACGCCGCCCCCTCGTCCCAGGAAACGGTCCCGCCCCCGAGGACGGGCAGCGGCGGACCGAAGGTCGCGATCGGAGCGTCCCCGCCTTTCAGCGGCAGGCTGTACACGACGATCTGCTCGTTGCGCGCCGTCCAGAGGCGCGAAGCTCCATCCACCCGCAGGGTCCCGAACAGCGGTCCTCCCTGCACGCGGGGATCCGTGTGGGCGACGAGGCCGTCGGCGGCCTGACCGCTGGTCAGATTCGGCGGGTCGTTCCAGAACATGAGTCGCGTCCGATCGGCCACGATGAGCTGGTTCCCTCCCACCGCGACGCCGCGGGCGTCGTAGAAGCCGGCAGGGCCGATCTCGTTCGGCGTCGCGGGCTGGTATTGCGGGAAGAGGCGGGCGTCGGCGGAATGGTAGATCCCCGGTGACGGCGTCCACGGGGAACGGGGGAAGCGCCAGACGTCCTGCTGCTCGAGGCCGGCTGCGAGAACGTTTCCGTCGCTGTCGACGCCGATGCTTCCTCCGATGACGCAGAGTCTCCAGGAGGCGCCGACGTTGCCGTCGGCGTAGGTGAAATCAGGACCGTCTCCACCCAGGATCGGACTGCAGATGTAGTTCCCCGGACTGGCCGGGTCCGGGACCAGCCGGCAGGGGCATCCCCCCATGTTGGTCGGTTCGTCCTTGAGCAGGACCCTCTGCACCACGCCTCCCACGAAGAGAAGGATCTGGGTGTTGAGGGGGTCGTTGACCCACAGGCCCCCGGTCACCGGATCCAGCTCCAGGCCGTCCGGTCCCCCGCCGGCGTCGTTCGCGTGACCGAAGTCGAAGTTCAGGGCCCTTCCGGCCATCCCGGTGGAGACCGGCGGATCGAAGATGAGGACGCGATGGTTGACGGAGTCCGCCACGTAGACGGCGCCTGAGGCGTCGACGCGGACGGCGTCCGGTCCGGACATCTGATTCAGGGCCGGGCCGGGCGCCCAGGAGCTGAAATCCGGCTGGCCCAGGACGAGGTCGGCGGTCTTTTCGGGAATGCCCGTGAGGGTGTTCTTCGGAAACCGGACGACACGGTTGTTCCGGTAGTCGGCCACCCAGAGGTTTCCTCCCGGGTCGACTCCGACGCCCCCGTCCAGCCAGTCCCATCCGGGGTAGAGGCAGAGGCTCTCCCGGTCGGGAGACCCGACCCCCCGGCCGCCGTTGCAATCCTGGGTGGTGAAGTCGGGCTGTCCCCAGACGTAGTCCGCGACCGCGTCCGGCACGCCGCCCGGGCCGCTCGTGAAGGGTGAGTCGTAGCGAAGGACTCGACTGTTGGCGAGGTCCGGGACGTAGAGATTCCCGCTGCCGTCCACCGCCATGTTGGCCTTCATCTGGGCCTCGAGGACGGACTTGGCGTCTTCCGGCAGGAGGCAGAGGGTCGAGGCGCTCGGTGTGGCCCGTGTCGGGTACCTCTGGAAGGCCCCGTCCCCGTTGCAGGCGGAGCGTGTGAAAGAGGGCTGGCCGAGAACGAGGTCGGCGGCACGCCCTTCCTGAATGGCGCAGCTCGAGTCGGGGCAATCCGAATTCGTGGTGCAGTTCTGACCGCCCTTCGTCCCTCCCGCGCAGGTGCCGAGATGGCTCAGGCCGAGCACCCGGCTGTTGCCGGCGTCGTAGACGTAAACGCGGTTCGGGCGGACGGAGCGATCGACGAGGACTCCGCCCGGGTTGAAGACCCTGTTCGCGGACACCTGGTTCGGCGTGATCTCGCCGAAGTCGGACTTGCCGAGGATGACGTCCGCCCAGAGATCCCCGGCGGCTCCCCTGACGGGGAGGCGAGGAGACACGGTCACGACCGCGGTCTTCGTCACGCCTGCGTAAGTGGCCGTGATGGTCACGTCGGTGGTCGAGTCCACGGAGCGCGTCTGGAGGAGGATCCCCCTCGACGTGGCCCCGCCGAAGACGCCCCACTGCGCGGGCACGTCCACGATCCCGGCGGGAGCCGCCGAGAACGCCACCTCGGCGTTCTCCGGGGGGGCGGGAGCGTCGAGGGTGAACGTCAGCTCCAGCGGCGATCCCGCCACGATACGGGTGGGATTGACGGTCACCGAGGCGAGGTTGGCCCCTTCCAATACGCCGGACGGGAGGATCAGAAGGGCGAGAAGGGCGATCGCGGCGAGATGCAGCCGTCTCGGGTCCATGAGGATCCCCCTTTGTCGACACACTTGGCTATCGGAACCAAGGTGTGGTCCGGGAACTCACGCGCCAAGATGCAGATGAATCAGCGCCCGCTGGTCAGACCCGGCCCCGCCACGATCCGTCCCGGCCGGGCCGAGGTGATCCTCCCGCCGTCCACCACGAGCTGGCCGTTGACGGCCACGTAGGGGATCCCCTCGCAGTAGTGAAGCGGGTCGGCGAACGTGGAGACGGCCTTCACGCGCGCCGGGTCGAACGCCACGAGGTCGGCGTAGAGGCCCGGCGCCACGACGCCGCGGTCCCGGATCTGCGCGCGCGCCGCCGACAGGGAGGTCATCTTCCGGACGGCCTCCTCGAGCGGCAGGAGCTTCTCGTCGCGGACGTAGGTCCCGAGAATCCGGGCCGTCGAGGCCCAGCCGCGCGGGTGCGACTTCTCCTCGGCGTAGATCCCGTCGGTCGCCGCGGCGCCCGTGTCCGTGCAGAACGCCACGAGGCGGCTCCGGAGGGCGGCGCGGACGTCGCCCTCGTCCATGATGTAGATGATCCCGTTCGCGGCGCCGCGGTCGGCGACGACGAGGTCGATCAGGGCGTCGCGCGGGTCCTTTCCCTCGGCCCTCCCGATCTCCTCGAGCGTCTTCCCCTCGTACGCCTTCAGCTCCGGCCTGAGGACGGCCGCGACGAGGACGCCGGCGGCCCCCCCGGAGCCGTACCACTGGTTCTCCCACGTCCCGGAGTCCTCGGCCATCTCGCGCTTCACGCGCTCGCGGACCGCGGGGTCCTTCAGCCGTGCGACGAGCTTGTCGGCCCCCCCTTCGCGGACCCACGGGGGAAGGCAGGCGTCCAGGCCGTTCGAGGCCGCGGCCCACGGATACTGGTTCGCGGCCACGTCGAGCCCTTCGGCGCGGGCCGCCTCGAGCCGGGCGAGGACGGCCGGCATCCGGCCCCAGTTCCGCCGGTAGGCGGTCTTCAGGTGCCAGATGTTCGCGGGGATCCGCGCCTCGCGGGCCACCCGGAAGACCTCGTCGAGGGAGGCGTCGATCCGGTTCCCCTCCGAGCGCTGGTGGGTGAACCAGACGCCGCCGTACCGGGCGGCGACCCGCGCCATCGCGACGATCTCCTCCGTCGAGTTGTACATGTCGGGGACGTACTGGAGCGAGGTCGAGACGCCGAGCGCCCCCGCCTCCATGGCCTTCGCCACCTCGCGCTCCATCGCCTCGAGCTCGGCGGGCGTGGCGCGCCGGTCCTCCTTCCCGATGACGAGGTCCCGGACGGTCCCGAGGCCGACGAACGTGCCGAGGTTGATGGCGGGCGGGCTCCGGCGGAAGCGGGCGAAGTAGCCGGCCAGCGTCGTGAAGTCGGGACGGACCCCGTACCGTCTCCAGACGTCCTCGCCCTCCCTCAGGATCCGCTCGTTCGAGGGCGCGATCGAGGAGCCCTCTCCCGTCACCTCGGTCGTGATCCCCTGCGTGATCTTCGAGGCCGCCCGCCGGTCGACGAGGACGTTGTACTCGGACTGGCCGAGGAGGTCGATGAACCCGGGCGAGACGACGAGACCGGAGGCGTCGATCCGCCGGCGGGCGGCGGCCTTCCGCGCTTCCGGCAGGAGGCCGACGGCGACGATCCGGTCGCCGCGGACGGCCACGTCGGCGCGGAAGAGCGGGGCGCCGGTTCCGTCCGCGACGCGCCCGTTCTCGAAGACGAGGTCGTCCCGGTCGGCCGGAGAGGACGCGCCCGACAGAAGGAAAAAGGCCGCGGCAGAGAGTGCCGCGGCCGAAAAGGCCCGCTTCATGTCGAAAGCTCCTCGCTCCCGGAACGCCGGGAGCTTCGGGTCGTCAGGGATTCTTGGGCCGCGCCTCGTTGACGCGAATCGTGCGCCCTTCGTGCTGCTGGCCGTTCAGGGCCTGCATGGCCTTCTTCGCGTCCTCGTCGGCCATCTCGACGAAGCCGAAGCCCTTCGAGCGGCCCGAGTCGCGGTCGACGACGACGGTGGCGGACTGGACGGCACCATATGCCTCGAAAAGACCGCGGAGAGAGGAGTCGTTCACGGCGTACGAGAGATTTCCCACGTAGAGCTTCATGCCCGGAATCCTTTCGCGGCCGGCAGGGGCCGGCCCGCATAAAGACTAGCATGGCGGCATTCGACTACGATCCGGAGGCCCGGCGGCCGCCCCGCCCGGGGGAGGTCTCCATGAAGCCCGGTGCCCGTCTGGCCGCCCTCTTCTTCCTCGCCGCGACGGCGGCGGCGGGGCAGACCGTGGACGAGATCGTCGCGAAGAACCTGGAGGCCCGTGGCGGCGCGGCCCGGCTGAAGGCGACGCGAAGCGCCCGGATGAGCGGGACGATGACGATGGGCCCCGGGATGGAGGCCGGCTTCGTCTTCGAGTTCCTGAAGCCGGGGAGGATCCGGCAGGAGTTCACGGTGCAGGGCCTCACGGGGGTCACCGCCTTCGACGGGAAGGCCGGCTGGCAGGTCATGCCCTTCGGCGGCAAGGCGGATCCCGAGCCCCTGCCGGCCGAGGACCTGAAGGAGATCGCCGAGCAGGCCGAGAACCTGGACGGCGACCTCTCGGACTGGAGGGAGAAGGGGAGCCGGGTCGAGCTTCTCGGCCGGGAGACGGCCGAGGGAACGGACGCGTGGAAGCTGCGGATCACGCTGAAGACCGGCACCGTGAAGACCGTCTGGCTCGACGCGGCGACGTATCTCGAGTTCCGCGGGATCTCCCGGCGGCAGATCGAGGGAAAGGACGTCGAGATCGTCACGACGCTCCGCGACTACCGGGAGGTCTCGGGCCTGAAGGTTCCGTTCTTCCTCGAGAGCCGGACGACGGGGCAGGCGACGGGTCAGGCGGTCCTCTTCCGCACCGTGGAGTTCGACGTTCCGATCGATCCCGCGCGGTTCCGGATGCCGGCGGCCCGGCCGGCCGGGGCGCTGCCGCCGCCACGCTGAGAGGACGCGGCGGGCTGATAAGCTGGTGCCCTCATGGCACAGATCAGACCGTTCCCGGCCGGCCGCCCGCCGAAAACGATCGCGGCCCGCGTCGCCTCCGTCCCGTACGACGTCGTCGACACGAAGGAAGCCCTGTCGCTCGCCCGCGGAAACCCCGTCTCGTTCCTCCACGTCTGCCGTCCGGAGATCGACCTCCCGGCCGGGACCGATCTCTACGCCGACGCCGTGTACGCGAAGGGGCGCGAGAACCTCGACCGCTTCTACGCGGAGGGCACGCTCGTCGCCGACCCCGCGCCGCGCCTCTTCGTCTACCGGCAGACCTGGCGCGGCCGGAAGCAGGACGGCCTCGTGGCCGCGTGCTCCGTGGACGACTACGACGCCGACGTCATCAAGAAGCACGAGAAGACGCGTCTCGACAAGGAGAACGATCGCGTCCGGCACCTCCTGACGCAGTCGGCGCACGCCGAGCCGGTCTTCCTCACCTACCGCGCCGTCCCGGCCATCGACGCGAAGGTCCGGGAGGTGACGTCGCAGGCGCCGGAGTACGACTTCGAGGCGCCGGACGGCGTGCGGCACGCGCTCTGGCTCGTTCCGCAGGCGGAGAACGGCTTCTTCACCGAGGCCTTCGCGAAGGTGCCGTTCCTCTACGTGGCCGACGGGCACCACCGCTCGGCCTCGGCGTCCCGGGCGCGCGCGGCGCTCCGGGAGAAGGACCCGAAGCTGTCCGCCGACCACCCGGTGAACTGGTTCCCGGCCACCATCTTCCCGGACGGGGAGCTGGCGATCCTGCCGTACAACCGCGTCGTGAAGGACCTCGGCGGGAAGTCGCCCGGCGAGTTCCTCGCGGCCGTGAGGGAGGCGTTCCGGATCCGGCACGGCGCCGGGCCGGAGCCGGAAGGGAAGGGCGAGTTCCGGCTGTACTTCAGCGGGGCCTGGCACGGGCTGACGCCGATCGCTCCGGTCGACGCGAAGGACCCCATCGGCTCCCTCGACGTCTCGGTCCTCGCCGACCGCCTCCTCGCCCCGATCCTCGGCATCGCCGACCAGCGGACGGACAAGCGGATCGACTTCGTCGGCGGCATCCGGGGAACGAAGGAGCTGGAAGCGCGCGTCGACGCCGGGGGCGCCGCCGTCGCCTTCTCGCTCTTCCCGACGACGGTCGCGGACCTGATGGCGATCGCCGACGTCGGGGCCATCATGCCGCCGAAGTCCACCTGGTTCGAGCCCAAGCTGAGGTCGGGGCTCTTCGTCCATCGTTTCTGATATCTCCCGGGGGGTGCGACGTCCGAAGAAGCAAGGGGGGCGCCGGGTCCGCACCCCCCCGTTCCCCCCTGATCTCGGTCCCCGTGTCGCGGAGGAGCAGATGAAGGTTCTGGTGGCGGACGCCTTCGAGGCGTCGGGGCTCGACGGATTGAGGGCCCTCGGCTGCGAGGTGCTCTACGAGCCGAAGCTCGACGGGGAAGCGCTCGGGGCGCGTCTCGAGAGCGCGCGGCCCGAGGTCCTCGTCGTCCGGTCCACGAAGGTGACGGCGAAGGAGATCGAGCGGGCCCCGGCCCTCGCCCTGATCGTCCGCGCGGGCGCCGGCGTCAACACGATCGACCTCGCGGCCGCCTCGAAGCGCGCCGTGGCCGTCTCGAACTGTCCCGGAAGGAACTCGATCGCCGTGGCCGAGCTGGCGTGGGGCCTCCTCCTGGCGCTCGACCGCCGCATCCCGGATCAGACGGCCGATCTCCGGGCCGGCCTATGGAAGAAGGCCGAGTATGGGAAGGCGAAGGGGCTGGCCGGGCGGACCCTCGGCGTCGTCGGCGTCGGCGCCATCGGGCGGGAGGTCCTCCTGCGGGCGAAGGCCTTCGGCATGGAGACCCTCGCCTGGAGCCGCTCCCTCGACGCCTACGAGGCCGCGCGCCTCGGCGGGACGCGGGCGTCCACGCTCGGGGGGCTGGCGCGCGGCAGCGACGCCGTGTCGGTCCACCTCGCGCTGACGAAGGAGACGGCGGGGCTTCTCGACGCCGCTTTCTTCGCGGCCATGAAGCCGGGCGCGCTCTTCGTGAACACGAGCCGCGGCGAGGTCGTCCGCGAGGCGGACCTCGCGAGGGCCGTGGCGGAGAAGGGGATCCGGGCCGGGCTCGACGTGTTCGAGCTCGAGCCCCCGGGCGGCTCCGGCGCCTTCGAAGATCCGATCGTGAAGAGCGCCGGCGTCGTCGGGACGCACCACTGCGGCGCCTCGACGGAGCAGGCCCAGAACGCGATCGCCGCCGAGACGGTGCGCATCGTCGAGACGTTCCTCTCGACGGGAGAGGTCCCGAACGCGGTGAACCTCTCCGACCGGACGCCGGCCACGCACCTTCTCTCGGTCCGCCACCGGGACCGCGTCGGCGTCCTCGCGCACATCTTCGCCGAGCTGAAGGCGGCCGGGATCAACGTGGAGCAGACGGAGAACGTCGTCTTCGCCGGGGCCGAGGCGGCGTGCGCCCGGATCCAGGTGGACCGGGCGCCGGACGCGGAGCTCCTCCGGCGGATCGAGACGGGGCACCCCGACGTCTTCTCGGCCGTGCTGACGCCGATCTGAAATCGGCCATAATCGCTCCGATCGGTCGTGACTGAAGCGCTCGAGGCCCGGACCCTTCTCGACTACTTCCGCTTCGCGGTCGCCAGCGGGAAGCCGGATCTCATGATCCGGAAGGTCGACGCGGAATGGCGGACCGTGTCGGCCGACGAGTTCGCCGCGATGACGAAGGGGCTGGCGCTCGGGCTCGCCCTCCTCGGCGTCGACCGGCACGACCGGGTGGCCATCCTCTCGGAGAACCGTCCCGAGTGGGCGGCCGCCGACTTCGCGACGCTGGCCCTCGGCGCCCTCACGGTGCCGATCTACACGACGTACCTCGCGCCCCAGGTGGAGTACATCCTCCGGGACTCGATGGCGAAGGTCGTCGTCGTGTCCGACGCCGTGGAGCTGCAGAAGGTCCTCGACGTCCGGCAGCGCTGCAAGGAGCTGGAGCACATCCTCGTCGTGGAGCCTCCCCCGTGGAGCGCCGGCAAGGCGACGCCCTTCGCCGAGGTCGTGAAGAAGGGAACGGGCCTCCTCGCGGTCGACCCGAAGGCCTTCGACGAGCGGGCCGACGCCCTCGTCGGGACCGACTGGGCGACGATGATCTACACGTCGGGCACGACGGGAGAGCCGAAGGGCGCGGTCCTGACGCACGGGAACTTCGTTTCGAACGTGGCGACCTGCTCGACGCTCTTCGACGTGACGGCGGCCGACGTCGCCCTCTCGTTCCTCCCGCTCTCGCACGTCTTCGAGCGGATGGTCGACTACCTCTACTTCTCGCGCGCCGCCACGATCGCCTACGCGGAGTCGATCGAAAGGCTCTCGGAGAACTTCCAGGAGGTGAGGCCTCACTGCTTCGCCGCCGTGCCGCGCGTCTACGAGAAGATGCTCGCCCGCGTGCAGGGAGCCGTGGAGCAGGCCCCGGCGATCCGCC
>DAOMFB010000045.1:0-12152 GCA_035429585.1 Thermoanaerobaculia bacterium | reverse complement strand
CTCGGCCTCCCCGAGCGACTGGCGGACGGGGTCCTGGGCGAGGAGCTGCGCGACCTCCGAGAGCTTCACGGACGCCCGGGAGAGCGCCTCGCCGGCGCTGGAGGCCGTGAGGTCCAGGAACGCCTCGCCGACGAGGGAGGGGACGGAGACGGCCGCGCTCCGGAGCCTGCGCCCGGCGTCCGTCCGGGCGAGGGCCCCCCCGGCGACGGCGGCGCAGACCGTGTGGGCCAGATCGATCCCCCGGCGCCAGGCCGGTATCCGTCCGTGGTCCATCGTCCCTTCACTATACGTTTGGAGGGGTTCCGGCGTTCCGCGGACGGGGGGCGGGCCCCGGGCCCCTTGGAGCGTTTGAATCATGTCGGGCCGGAAAGGGGGCGGGATAGCCTCGGCCCTTGACAACGTCATCCCGACGGACGGCCAGCGGCCGCCCGGCGAGAAACTGAGGAAGGAAGGACGCCATGCGCCGGAAGATCACCGTCATCGGAGCCGGAAACGTCGGAGCCACCGCCGCGCAGCGGATCGTCGAGAAGGAGCTGGGCGACGTCGTCCTCGTGGACGTCCTCGAGGGCGTGCCGCAGGGGAAGGCGCTGGACCTGTACCAGTCGGGGCCCGTCGAGGGGTACGACGTGACGATCGTCGGCTCGAACAACTACGAGGCGACGGCGGACTCGGACATGGTCGTCATGACCGCCGGGCTCGCCCGCAAGCCCGGGATGTCGCGGGACGACCTCCTGAAGAAGAACGAGGAGGTCGTGGCGGCCTGCATCGGCAGCGTCATGAAGTACTCGAAGAACCCGTACATCATCGTCGTGACGAACCCGCTCGACGCGATGTGCGAGGTGGCGCGCCGCGTCTCGAAGCTCCCGAAGAACAGGGTCGTCGGCATGGCCGGCATCCTCGACACGGCCCGGATGCGCGCCTTCATCTCGATGGAGACGGGCTTCGCGATGTCGAACATCCACGCGACCGTCCTCGGCGGGCACGGCGACACGATGGTCCCGCTGCCGCGCTACTCGACGATCGCCGGGGTCCCCATCACCGAGATGCTCCCGCCCGAGAAGATCGCCGCGATCGTGAAGCGGACGGCCGGCGGCGGCGGCGAGATCGTCGCCCTCCTCAAGACCGGCTCGGCCTACTACGCGCCCTCGGCGGGGGCCGTCGAGATGGTCGACGCCATCCTCAACGACAAGAAGAAGATCCTCCCCTGCGCCGCCTACCTCCAGGGGGAGTACGGCATCCAGAACCTCTACGTCGGCGTCCCCGTGGTCCTCGGAGCCGGCGGCGTGGAGAAGGTCCTCGAACTGAAGCTCACCGCCGAGGAAGCCGCCGCCCTGAAGAAGTCGTCGGACTCGGTGGCGGAGCTGTTCGGCATTCTCACTTGCTGACCGCGGCGGAGATTCCGTCGGGAGGAGGGGCGACGCGGATGTCCCGAGCCTTCGTGTTCCTGAATTCTTCGGTCGGAAAGAAGATCGTGATGGCGGTGACGGGCGTCGTCCTGTCGCTCTTCGTCCTCGGGCACATGACGGGGAACACCCTCGTCTTCAAGGGCCCGGAGGCGATGAACCACTACGCCGCCTTCCTCCAGGGCCTCGGCACGGCGCTCTGGGCCATCCGCCTCGTCCTCCTCCTCTGCGTGGGGCTGCACGCCTGGGCGTACCTCTCGACGACGGCGGAGAGCTGGAGCGCACGCCCCGTCGCCTACCGGAAGACGGCGTACGAGGCCTCGGACCTCGCCTCGCGCACGATGCGCTGGACGGGTCCGATCCTCGCCGTCTTCATCGTCTTCCACATCCTCCACCTGACGGTCGGGAGCGTCCACCCGGCGTTCAAGCACCTCGACGCCTACGGCAACGTCGTGCGGGGGCTCTCGGTCGTCCCGGTCGGCCTCTTCTACGTCGTGGCGATGGCCTGCCTCGGCGTCCACACCTGGCACGGGACCTGGAGCCTCCTCCAGACCCTCGGCCTCTCGCACCCGCGCTTCGACCCCGTCCGGAAGAAGATCGCGATCGTCTTCACCGTCGTCGTCGCCGGAGGGTTCATGGCCGTCCCGCTGGCCGTCCTCTTCGGCGCCGTGAAGTGAGACGGGAGGAGATGAGATGGAACTGAAGTCGAACGTCCCCTCCGGTCCCCTCGCCCAGAAGTGGACGAAGCACCGCTTCGACATGAAGCTGGTGAACCCGGCCAACAAGCGGAAGTACACGGTCATCATGGTCGGCTCGGGCCTGGCCGGGGCCTCCGGTGCCGCGAGCCTCGCCGAGCTCGGGTACAACGTCCTCTGCTTCTGCTACCAGGACAGCCCCCGCCGCGCCCACTCGATCGCCGCGCAGGGCGGCATCAACGCCGCGAAGAACTACCAGAACGACGGCGACAGCGTCTTCCGCCTCTTCTACGACACGGTCAAGGGGGGCGACTTCCGCGCCCGCGAGGCGAACGTCCACCGCCTCGCGGAGGTCTCCGTCAACATCATCGACCAGTGCGTCGCCCAGGGCGTCCCCTTCGCCCGCGAGTACGGCGGCAGCCTCTCGAACCGCTCCTTCGGCGGCGCGCAGGTCTCGCGGACCTTTTACGCCCGGGGGCAGACGGGACAGCAGCTCCTGATCGGCGCGTACCACGCCCTCGAACGGCAGATCGGCCTCGGCACGGTGAAGATGTTCACGCGGCACGAGATGCTGGAGCTCGTCGTCGTCGACGGCCGGGCCCGGGGCATCGTGACGCGCGACATGGTGACGGGCGCCGTCGAGTCGTGGGCGGCGGACGCCGTCGTCCTGGCGACCGGCGGATACGGAAACGTCTTCTATCTCTCGACGAACGCCAAGGGGTGCTCGACGACCGCGATCTGGCGCGCCTACAAGAAAGGGGCCGGCTTCGCGAACCCCTGCTACACGCAGATCCACCCGACCTGCATCCCGGTCACCGGCGAGCACCAGTCGAAGCTGACCCTCATGTCCGAGTCGCTCCGGAACGACGGCCGGATCTGGGTCCCCCTGAAGAAGGGGGACAAGAGGGCCCCGGGCGACATCCCCGAGGAGGAGCGCGACTACTATCTGGAGCGGAAGTACCCGAGCTACGGCAACCTCGCTCCGCGCGACATCGCCTCGCGGGCCGCCAAGCAGGTCTGCGACGAGGGGCGGGGCGTCGGCCCGACGGGCCTCGGCGTCTATCTCGACTTCGCCGACGCCATCAAACGTCTCGGCGAAGACGTCATCCGCGACCGCTACGGAAATCTCTGCGACATGTACGAGCGGATCACGGACGAGAACCCGTACAAGGTCCCGATGCGGATCTTCCCCGCCTCCCACTACACGATGGGCGGGCTCTGGGTCGACTACAACCTGATGTCGACGATCCCGGGGCTCTTCGTGGCGGGCGAGGCGAACTTCTCCGACCACGGCGCGAACCGCCTCGGCGCGAGCGCCCTGATGCAGGGGCTCGCCGACGGCTACTTCGTCCTTCCCTACACGCTGGGGAGCTTCCTCGCGGGCGTGAAGAGCGACAAGGTCTCGCCGAGCCACGCGGAGTTCAAGGCCGTCGAGGCGCAGGTGACCGGACAGGTGAAGCGGCTCCTCGCGATCGGGGGAAAGCGGACCGTCGACTCCTTCCACCGCGACCTCGGGAAGATCATGTGGGAGTTCTGCGGGATGGGGCGGAACGAGGCGGGGCTCAAGACCGCGCTCGAGAAGATCCCGCCCCTTCGCGAGGAGTACTGGAAGAACGTCCGGGTCCTCGGCGAGAACGAGGAGATCAACCAGTCGCTCGAGAAGGCGGGTCGCGTGGCCGACTTCCTCGAGCTGGGCGAGCTGATGTGCCGTGACGCGCTGGAGCGCCGGGAGTCCTGCGGCGGCCATTTCCGGGAGGAGTTCCAGACGCCGGACGGCGAGGCGCTTCGCGACGACGAGAACTTCTCGCACGTGGCGGTCTGGGAGTACGCGGGGGAGGGGAAGGCGCCGGTGCGCAACGTGGAGCCGCTCGTCTTCGAGAACGTCCATCTCGCGACGAGGAGCTACAAGTGATGAATCTCAAGCTGCACGTCTGGCGCCAGAAGAACGCCGCGAGCGCGGGGCGGTTCGTCACCTACGACGCGAAGGACATCAGCCCCGACATGTCCTTCCTCGAAATGCTCGACATCGTGAACGAAGGGCTCATCCTGAAGGGTGAGGACCCGATCGCTTTCGACCACGACTGCCGCGAGGGAATCTGCGGCATGTGCGGTGTCGTCGTGAACGGCGTCCCGCACGGCCCGCGGAAGGCCACGACCGCCTGCCAGCTCCACATGCGGAGCTTCCGGGACGGCGACGAGCTGGTCCTCGAGCCGTGGCGGGCGAAGCCTTTCCCGGTCCTCAGGGACCTCATCGTCGACCGCGGCGCCTTCGACCGGATTATCGCCGTCGGCGGCTTCGTCAGCGTCGCCACCGGAAGCGCCCCCGACGGCAACGCGATCCCGATCCCGAAGCAGGCGGCCGACCTCTCGATGGATGCCGCGGCCTGCATCGGCTGCGGCGCCTGCGTGGCGGCCTGCCCGAACGCCTCGGCGATGCTCTTCGTCGCGGCCAAGGTCTCGCACCTCGGCTACCTCCCGCAGGGGCAGCCCGAGCGCTACTCGCGCGTCCTGAAGATGGTCGAGCAGATGGACAAGGAGGGCTTCGGCACCTGCACGAACCACGGCGAGTGCTCGAGGGCCTGCCCGAAGGAGATCCGGCAGGAGTTCATCGCCCGCCTGAACCGCGACTACCTGAAGGCGTCGATCATCGACCGGCCCGCGGTGGAACGGGGGGGCACGGGCTGAGCCCGCTGTCGCCCGACGCCCTCCTCGCCCTCGCGCGCGGCTTCCAGGAGAGCCGTGTCCTCCTGACCGGGGCCGAGCTCGACCTCTTCACGCTCCTCTCCCGCGAAACCCTCGGGGTCGAGGCGCTCGTCGCCCGGCTCGGGGCCGACCGGCGCGGCCTCGCGACGCTCCTCGACGCCCTCGCGGCGATGGAGCTCCTCGAGAAGCGGGACGGCCTCTACCGCACGGCGCCGGGCGCGACGTGCCTCTCGGCCGACGCCCCCGACTCGATCCATCCGATGCTCCTCCACGCGGCCGCGCTCTGGGCCCGCTGGACGACCCTGACGAAGCGGGTGGGCGGGACGCCGCTCCACGAGCGGCCCCCGGAAGAGGGGCTCCGGGCCTTCATCCTGGCCATGGACGTCGTCGGCGCCCCGCAGGCGGCGTCCCTCGTCGCGGCCGCGGGCGTGGGGGGGGCGCGGCGCCTCCTCGACGTGGGGGGCGGGCCCGCCACCTACACGAAGGCGTTCCTCGCGGCCGCGCCGGACCTCTCGGCCACCCTCTTCGACCTCCCGGCCGTGGTGGAGATCGCCCGGGAACGGCTCGGGGCGGCGGGGCTCCTCTCCCGGGTCACGCTCGTCCCCGGTGACTTCGAGACGGAGGAGCTGCCGGCGGGGCACGACCTCGCGTGGCTCTCGGCCATCATCCACCAGAACAGCCCGGCCCAGAACGAGGCGCTCTACGGCCGGATCTTCCGGGCCCTCGTCCCGGGCGGGCGGCTCGTCGTCCGCGACCACGTCATGGACGCGGCCCGGACGCACCCGCGCGCCGGGGCGCTCTTCGCGGTCAACATGCTGGTCGGGACGGCCGGGGGCGGAACGTACACCTTCGACGAGATCCGCGAGGGGCTCGAGCGCGCGGGCTTCACCCGCGTCCGGCCCCTCCGGAGCGGAGAGCGGATGGACGCGCTCGTCGAAGCCTTCCGGCCGTGAGCGGGTTTCCGGGGTACGACGAGCACGACGCCCTCGGCCTCGCGGCGCTCGTGCGCGGGAAGGCCGTGACGCCGGAAGAGCTCCTCGACGAGGCGCTCTCCCGCGTCGCGGCCTGGAACCCGAAGCTCAACGCCGTCGTCCGGCTGATGGAGGGGCCGGCCCGCGGCGCGATCGCCCGCGGCCTCCCGGACGGCCCCTTCCACGGCGTCCCCTTCCTCCTCAAGGACCTGATGTCGGCCGTGGAGGGCGTCCCGCTCTCGAACGGCTCCCGCTTCATGGCGGGGTTCGTCCCCGAGACGGACGGCGAGCTCGTCCGACGGTACCGCGCCGCCGGCCTCGTCCTCGCGGGGAAGACGAACACGCCGGAGCTGGGCCTCGTCCCGTACACGGAGCCCGACCTCTTCGGCCCCGCCCGCAACCCGTGGGATCTCACGCGGACTCCCGGGGGCTCGAGCGGCGGGTCGGCCGCCGCCGTCGCGGCGGGGATCGTGCCGATGGCGCACGGCGGCGACGGCGGGGGCTCGATCAGGATCCCCGCCTCGTGCTGCGGCGTCTTCGGGCTGAAGCCGACGCGCGGGCGGACGCCGATGGGGCCCGAGATCGGCGACGCCTGGAACGGCTTCGTCGTCGAGCACGCCCTGACGCGCTCCGTTCGCGACAGCGCCGCCCTCCTCGACGCGACCTCGGGACCGGATCCCGGCGCCCCCTGGTACCCGCCGGCGCCCGAGCGCCCCTTCCTCGAGGAGGTGGCGCGCGAGCCGGGGCGGCTCCGGGTCGCCGTCACCGGCCGGCCGTTCCTCGGGAGCCGCGTCCACCCGGACTGCCTCCGGGTCCTCGGCGAGACGGCACGGCTGCTCGCGGAGATGGGGCATGCGGTGGAGGAGGCGGCTCCGGAGATCGACGCCGAGACCTTCGCCCTCGACTTCGTCACCATGCTCTGCGGCGAGGTGCGGGCCGAGCTGGACGAGGCGGCGGAGCGGCTGGGCCGCGCGCCGGCGCTCTTCGAGCTGGAGCCGGCGACCCACGCGCTCCGCCTCCTCGGCGGCTCGATCCGCGCGGGGGCGTACGACGGCGCGGTCCGGCGCCTCCGACTCGCGGGGCGGCGCGTCGGGGCGTTCTTCGAACGGTGGGACCTCCTGATGACGCCGACCCTCGCGTCGCCCGCCGTCCCGGTCGGCGCGCTTCAGCTCCGCCCGGCGGAGAAGATGGCGGCGAAGACGATGGCGGCCCTCCGGGCGGGCTGGCTCCTGCGCGCCGTCGGCATTCTGGAGGCCACGGCGAAGAAGACGTTCGACTTCATGCCGTTCACGCCGCCGTTCAACGTCTCGGGTCAGCCGGCCATGTCCGTGCCGCTCGGCACCTCGGCCGGAGGGCTCCCGGTCGGCGTCCACTTCGTCGGCCGGTTCGCCGACGAGGCGACGCTCTTCCGGCTCGCGGGGCAGCTCGAGCGCGCCCGCCCCTGGGCTTCCCGCCGGCCGCCGCGGCCGGCCTGACGGCGCCCTACGCCCAGTTCCGGAAGAAGAGCGCCTGCTTCTTGACCGGCTCGGCCTTCGCCTCGAGGGCGGCGAGCTGCGCGCCGGAGAGGGGGGTGAAGGACCTCGCGATGGCGACGTTTGCCTCGAGCTGGGCGACGGAGTCGACGCCGATGATGACGGTCGAGACGGGGAGCGAGAGGACGTAGCGCATCGCCTCCGGCATCGTCAGCGTCCCGGGAGCGGTGGCGGTCCCGGTCCAGGCGGGCTGCGACCCGGCCGGCGGCGGCGTCCAGCCCGCGAGGATGCGGCCCCGCGCCGGGATCTTCATCCCGACGATTCCCATCTCCTTCTCGACGGCCGCCGGGAGAAGCTCCTTCTGGAAGCTCCTGTGGTGCGGGTCGGCGGCGTTGAGCGCCATGAGGATCGTGTCGAACGGGAAACGCCGGATCGCCGCGAGGAGGACGTCCGGGTCCGCGTGCCCCGTGACGCCGAGGAACCGGACGAGCTTCTGCTCGCGCGCCTCCTGCATCGCCTTCACCGCGCCGTCGGGGGCGAACATCCGCTCGACCTGGTCCATCGAGGAGAGGTTGTGGACCTGCCAGAGGTCGACGTGGTCGGTCTCGAGGAGCTTCAGCGACGTCTCGAGCAGCTTCCACGACCCGTCGCGCGTCCGGTCGTGCGTCTTCGTGGCGAGGAAGGCCTCCGTGCGGCGGCGCTTCATCACCTTCCCGATGTACTGCTCGCTCCAGCGCTTCTCGCCGCCGTACCGGGCGGACGTGTCGATGTAGTTGAGGCCGAGGTCGAGCGCCTTCTCGACGATCGGGACGGCCACCGCCTCGTTCTCGGGCTGCTCGACCGCCGCCTGCCCGCCGAGGCTGAAGATCCCGACGCGGTAGCCCGTCTTTCCGAGGTTCCGCATCGGCATCGCCGACGGCGTCCGGGGGTTCTCGGGGAACGCGCCGGGCTTCGGCAGGTCCCTCGGGACGTCGGCGGCCAGGTCCCGGGCGAGGAACCCGGCCGCGGCGGCGGCCCCGATCTTCAGGACGTCCCGGCGGGGGAGGGAAGCGCGCGAGTCGTCACGGTCTTCCATGGAAGCCTCCGGGGCCCCCGCTCAGTGCTTCCCGTAGCTCTTCTCGCCCGCGGTCACGCTCAGCGCGAGCTTGTTCGAAGCCGGCGGGAGGGGGCAGGTGGCGTACGGGGTGAAGGCGCAGGGCGGGTTGACGGCCTTGTTGAAGTCGACGACGACGGTTCCGTCCGCGGCCGGCGGGGGCGTGTGGAGGAAGCGTCCGCCGCCGTACGTCTCCTTCGCGTTGGTCTGGTCCCCGAAGACGAGGAAGAGCTCTCCGCGCGCGCCGCCGACGAGGGCCTCGAGGCGCCAGCTCTTCCCGTCCTTCGTGAAGACGACGGCGCCCGGCGAATCCTGCATCTCGGGTGCGCCGAGGACGTTCGGCACCTCGACCTTCTTCGCCGGCTGGTACTTCTCGAACCGCGCCACGAAGCGCCAGGCCGGGTCGGCGGGGTAGGAGGGGACGCCGTTGAAGCCCTTCAGGGAGGCGGCGTCGCGGTCGCGGACGCGGACGGCGAAGCGGGAGCCGCGCTTGATCGCGAAGAACGAGAGGCTCCCGTGCGTGAGGACGGTCGCGGGGCCCGGGGCGTCCGGCTTGAGGACCACCTTCGCCGCGGGCTTGCCCCCCTCCGCGATGTCGGCTCCCGGCGCCGCCGTGAACGTGGCGGTCCCCTTCTCGAGCCGGATGCTGCCGAGCTTCTCGGGCGCCTTCCCCTTCGGAAGGAGGACGCGGCTCTTCGGGGCGCTCCCGACGCTGTTGTCGCCCTCTTCGAGCCACGAGAGCCCGACGAGCGTCAGCCAGCCCGTCTCGCTCCGGAGGGACGCCTCGCGCTGCTGCCGGAAGGCGTCGATCTCGGCCTTGTACGCGGCCGGGTCGGGGGGGGCGGCGAGGGCCGGGGCGGCGAGGAGGATGCCGAGGAGGACGGCGGCGGATCTCATGATCCGAGGATACCCTCCCGGCGGGGCGCTTTCGCCCGGCTCAGCGTTCCGGCTTCTTCCGCGCCGCGTCGTCGGGGACGAAGAAGTCGCCGAGGTCCTGCGCCCCGGTCTCGTCCACGGCGACGAAGTGGACTTTCCGCCCCCGCCCGTCGGGCCCGATGGCCGGCGTCTCGTCCACGGCCTCGAGCTCGAGGAAGGCGCCGTCCGGCGGCACGCTGAAGCCCTCGGCCTCGGCCGCCGTCCGGACCAGGTCCTCGAGGACCTCGCCCGGAGGCCGCCCGGCCCGGGCCGCGAGCCGGTCGAGAAGCTCGAGGGCCTCGTCGGACAGGCGGTAGAAGCGGCCGGAGGGCACGGCGGGTCCTCGTCGTCCTCCGGCCGTCAGAACTTGTAGTTCAGCCCGGCGGTGGCCTGCCAGTAGTTCGCGGAGAAGGTCCCGCTCTTGAGGGCGTTCTCGAGGTCGCTCACGGAGCCGATGTCGAGGAAGACGTACCGGATGTCGCCGGAGATGAAGAACTTCTTGCTCGTCCAGATCTCCACGCCGGCCCCGGCCTGGGGCGCCCACTTGGTCTGGTCGGTGGTCGGGGCGCTCGCGGCCGGCCCGAGCCCCTCGGAACGCGTCAGATGGCAGCCGAAGCCGCCGAGGAGGTAGAGCTGCAGGGGCCCCGCGGGAATGACGTAGAGCATGGCGGAGAGCTGGACGGGGACGTCCTTGACCTGGAGGACGTCCACGCCACCGGACTGGTAGGTCGTCTGCCGGTACTCGGCGAGCGCCTCGGCGCCGAGGAACGAGAGGAAGCGGAGACGGAGCTGCCCGCCCCCGATGAACGAACCGCTTCCGGCGTCCTTCGTCTGCGAATAGCCGGCGTGGGCTCCGAGGGCGAGGTGGAACTGGGCCGCGGCGGGCCGCGCCCCGAGAAGGGAGACGGCGAGGAGGAGTCCGGCGGCGAGGCGCGAGAGGGTCTTCAAGGGGCGGTTCTCCTTTCGGGCGGGGGCGTGGCGCCGCCCCGAGTTTACGGCGTCTCCCCGCCCGCGCCCGTTCCGGCGCCCCCTGATTCTGCTAATCTCCCGCGCGCCTTCCATTCCGACTTCGCGAAAGGCGTTCCGATGAAAGTTCACGAGTACCAGGCGAAGGAGATCCTGCGCAGTTACGGCGTCCCCACGCCGCGCGGGAAGGTGACGGACTCGCCCGAAGAGGCGGGACGGATCACGAAGGACTTCGGCGGACGCGCCGTCGTCAAGGCGCAGATCCACGCCGGCGGCCGCGGCAAGGGAGGCGGCGTGAAGCTCGCCCGCGTCCCCGAGGAGGCCGTGGAGCACGCCAAGAAGATCATCGGCATGCAGCTCGTCACGCACCAGACCGGCCCCGAGGGGCGGAAGGTGAAGAAGGTGCTCGTCGAGGAGGCGCTCGACATCGCGCGGGAGCTCTACCTCGGGATCACCCTCGACCGCGCCGTCGGCAAGCCGGTCATGATGGTCTCGGCCCAGGGCGGGATGGAGATCGAGGAGGTGGCCGCCAAGGACCCGACGGCCATCGTGAAGGAGCCGTTCGAGACCGCCTTCGGCCTCCAGCCCTACCAGGCCCGGAAGCTCGCCTACGCGCTCGGCCTCTCGGGCGACACCCACAAGAAGGCGTGCACGTTCTTCATGGCCCTCGCGAAGGCCTACGTCGAGACGGACGCGTCGCTCGCCGAGATCAACCCCCTCCTCGTGACGGCGCAGGGGGACGTCCTCGCGCTCGACGCGAAGATGAACTTCGACGACAACGCCCTCTTCCGGCACCCGAACATCAAGGAGTACCGGGACCTCGACGAGGAGGATCCGCTCGAGGTCGAGGCGTCGAAGTTCGACCTCAACTACATCAAGCTGGACGGGAACGTCGGCTGCATGGTGAACGGCGCCGGGCTCGCGATGGCGACGATGGACATCATCCAGTACGCCGGCGGCAAGCCCGCGAACTTCCTCGACGTGGGCGGGGGCGCCAACGAGGAGCAGGTCAAGAACGCGATGCGGATCCTCCTTTCGGACCGGAACGTGAAGGCGGTCCTCATCAACATCTTCGGCGGCATCATGCGCTGCGACATCATCGCCACCGGCGTCGTGCACGCCGTGAAGGAGATCGGGATCGCCGTCCCCGTCGTCGTCCGCCTCGAGGGGACGAACGTCGAGGAAGGGAAGGCGATCCTGAAGAACTCCGGCCTCGCGATCATCCCGGCCGACGGGATGAAGGACGCGGCCGAGAAGGTCATCGCCGCGCTGGGAGGTGGAAAGTGAGCGGCTGGGTCGACACCAACACGAAGCTCGTCGTCCAGGGCCTGACCGGGCGCGAGGGGACCTTCCACGCCCTCGCCGCCAGGGCCTACGGCACGCAGGTGGTCGCGGGCGTCACGCCCGGGAAGGGCGGGTCGTTCGTCGAGGGGATCCCGGTCTTCAACACGGTCGCCGACGCGGTGAAGAAGACGGGCGCGAACGCGTCCATGGTCTTCGTCCCGCCGGCCGGGTGCGCGGACGCCATCATGGAGGCCGCGGACGCCGGGGTCGCGCTCGTCGTGGCGATCACCGAAGGGATCCCGGTCAACGACATGATCCGGGCGAAGGCCTACCTGGCGAAGTCGAAGAGCCGACTCATCGGCCCGAACTGCCCGGGGATCATCCGGCCGAGCGCGAAGGTCAAGATCGGCATCATGCCGGCCCGGATCCACAAGCCGGGCTTCGTCGGCGTCGTCTCCCGCTCGGGAACCCTCACGTACGAGGCGGTCGGCCAGACCTCGGCGCTCGGCTTCGGCCAGTCGACCTGCATCGGCATCGGCGGCGACCCGATCAACGGGACGAACTTCATCGACGCCCTCACCCTCTTCCGCGACGACCCCGAGACGGAGGACGTCATCATGATGGGCGAGATCGGCGGGAGGGGGGAGGAG